>NZ_JBSSAC010000016.1:0-61954 GCF_054058315.1 Thermostichus sp. MS-CIW-40 | reverse complement strand
ACAGAAAGATCAACTGGTAGTAATCCGTACTGAACATATTATACATTATTTTCAGTATAGTTGAGCTTATTATTGACTAGAGTCATGCTCCTCTGCCATGCGCTGCCCCAGACGACCACCCCCAACCCCTCTTCCACCCTGGGAGAGGAAATGCCTGCTCTAGGGGATCCGGGTCCGCAACAGTTCAAGTGGGCTAATGGGGGATCCCCCTCGAGAGGGGAGAGACTCAGCTCAGCAATATCCGTGCCTAGTCAAAGCAGAGGGCTATTGTTAAGGAATCTAAAGTAAAGTTGAGCTTTTGATATCACTGTTGCCGTCTTGTTACCGAAAGCGCTATCGTCTAAGCATCAAAGCTTTTTTCAAAGCTGCTTTATGGGCCCTGGAGGAGCGACCCCTCTGGGGCTTCTTCCATCCGGCTGCAGCTGAGAGGGCAAGGGATGGCTTTATGGGGTAGGGATCACTCCTCGGCGGACGGCAGGCCCCAGGGCGTGGCTGCCGATGTCAGAACGGTAGTAGGCCTTGGGAAACTGCACTTGCTCCACAGCTGCGTAGGCTTGGCGCAGGGCCTCGGATAGGGTTGCCCCTTGGCCGGTAAGACAGAGAACGCGCCCGCCATCGCTCAGGAGCTGCTTGCCTGCCTGGCGGGTACCCGCGTGAAACACCAACGCCCCCGTGGTGGCAGCTGCATCCAAGCCGGAGATGGGGATCCCTCGCTCGTAGGCATCGGGATAGCCTGGGGCTGCCATCACCACGCAGGCGGCATAGCCGGGTTTCCATTTGAGCTGGATTTGGGCCAGCCGTCCTTCTATACAGGCCAGCAGCACCTCGTCCAAAGGGTTTTCCAGCAAGGGCAGGAGGACTTGAGCCTCTGGATCCCCAAAGCGGCAGTTGTACTCCAACACGTAGGGATCCCCACTGGGCGTGATCATCAAACCGGCATAGATCACCCCCTGGTAGCGGATGCCCCGCCGTTGCAAAGCCTCCAGGGTGGGATCCAGGATCTGGGTTTGGATGCGGGCCAACCCTTCTGGAGTGACCAGGTGATCCGCAGGGGCATGAGCTCCCATGCCGCCGGTGTTGGGGCCGGTATCGCCCTCGCCAAGGCGCTTGTAGTCCTGGGCAGGTGGCAGCGGCACACAGATCTGGCCATCGGTTAGAGCCAAAACCGACACCTCCTGGCCGGGGATAAACTCCTCGATCAGCACCTGATCGCCCGGCTTGGCCAGGGCAGCTTCTAGAGCTTGCACCGCTTCTTCCCGGTTTTGGGCAACGGTTACCCCCTTGCCGGCAGCCAGTCCGTCTTTTTTGATGACCACTGGGAAACTCTGGGAGTCGAGATAGGCCACAGCGGCAGATAGCTCAGCAAAGCCGGTAGCGCGAGCAGTCGGGATCCCCGCCTCTTGCATCAATTGCTTAGCCCAGAGTTTGCTTCCTTCCAGTTGGGCAGCGGCGCGGCTAGGCCCGAAAATGGGCAACCCTGCTGCCTGGAAGGCGTCCACGATCCCCTGCACCAAGGGCAGCTCTGGCCCTACCACCGTCAGGCGGATCCCTTGTACGGTAGCAAACCGCACCAGGCCTTCAATGTCGGTAGCCGCCAAAGCCACGGATTGACAGCGGGGCAGCTGCTGCATGCCGCCGTTGCCGGGGGCACAGTAGATCCGAGTAACCTGGGGAGACTGCAACAGCTTCCAGGCCAGAGCGTGTTCTCGCCCCCCAGATCCGATGACCAGAGCCTGCATGGTGTGCTATTCCGCTGTTTCTAAACCCAGCTTGCCTGTTTTCCGAACATCCCCCATTAGACCATGTTCTTGTACCATTTCTGGGGTGTTGGCGCACTCCGGTCAGTGGACGGCGAGAGAACGGCCCCGCCAAGTCCAGTTGCGGCCGGTGGTGGTGCGGATGGCCGAAGCCAAGATGATGGCCGCTGTCGCCCAACCCCCCACTGCCGTTAGCCACCAGTAGCAGAGGGGCAGATGCGCCCAATGCCGGAGCAGAAGCCGGATGGCCAATTGGGCCAGGATCCCTGCCAAGCTGGCCAACAGCACCTCCAGGGATCCCGTAGCCCCAGCCAGGATCACCCCCAACCAGGGCAAGCTGCAGATCCCCAAGACCGTACCCATTGCCAACACCGCCAAGGCCCAGTTGCGCTCCAGGCCCAGGAACCAGTTTTTGGTCCACCCTTCCCAAAGGGCAGCCCCGTTGGCATACATGCGGCTGCGCACCCGCGGCCCTCCCAGGCAAATTTGCAGGCCCAACCCCTGGGCTTTGATCCGTTGCCCCAGGGCCACATCCTCGATCACCACATCGGCCACTCCGGCATGCCCGCCAACTTGCTCGTAGGCAGAGCGCCGAAACAGCAGGAAGGGACCAAAGGCAAAGGCTTTGGGGTTGTCGGGATCGTTGACGGCGGCAAAGTTGTAACCCACCGCCAGGATGGTCATCATGATGGGTTGCACCAGCCACTCCGCTAGGCAACCGCACACCAATTGCGGCCCTACACTCACCAAGCCGCTGCCGCTTGCCAGCAAATGTCCTAAGGCCGCTTCAATGGCACCGGATCCCAGCCGCACGTCGCAATCCAGAAACAGCAAGTAGTCGGCTTCTACGCGGGCGACGGCTTGGGCACAGGCCCAGTTTTTGCCCACCCACCTTTGGCCTTTGGGACGGGGATCCCCCTTGAGCAGGTGTAGGCGCGGATCTTGCCGTTCGGCAGCCAGGGCTTGGGCCAGCTCCCAGGTGGCATCCGTGGATTCATCGTCCACCAACCACACCTGTAAAGGGGCAGAGGTGCTGTCCAGAATGCTGCTCAGGCAGCCCACCACGTTCTCGGCCTCGTTGTAGGCGGGCACGATCACCGCCAGCCGCTCCATCCCGGCCGCGATTTCCCCTGCCTGTTCCGCCGGGGGATCCCTCAGCCAGGGGGAAGCCCGCAACGCTCGCCTCAGTTGCAGGGCCACTAGGGCAATCGCCAAAGCTGTTAAGGACAGTACCCCCGTTAGGATTTCTCGGATCCCCACTCCTGCTTCCCTCGTTGTTTAGATGTGCTCAGGAACAGATTCCCACCTCTAATGCTCTAGCTCTGGGATGGCCCAATGATTTTCTAGGCAGACAAAACCCCCTCTACGATATCGCCATAGGGCCGGGGAAAGATTAGCCAGACCTGGCGCTGGGTTTCCACCAAGGCACGCACCAAAGGGGAAAGATGGGCAATTTCTTCATAGCCACGCTCGGTTTTGAGCTGGATCCCTTGGTCATAAAAGCTATAGCCCTGGACATGGGCAGAGCGGATGCCCAAGTAACTTTCAGGATCCAGCCCGTCCTGCAGCATTTTGGCCTGCACGGCGGCCACCAGGGTTTGGCGTTGTTCCTCAGACAACTGGGTAATGTTGCGGGCCTTGAACAAATCCCGCTCCAAGTAGCGCCGCGACAGATCCGCCAAGATGGGATCCTTCCCCGACATGGCCCAGAGGCGCATGGGGTAGCTGAAGATGATATCGTCGGCAGCCAAGTAGAGGGGGAGCGGCAACTCGAAGGGATCCCCTTTTTGAGCCGCCAGCGAGGCCCAGCACCAAGCGCTGAGGATGGGATCCAGCTCAATCTCCCCCCTTTGCAGGAGCGCCTCTGCCCGCCTGAATAGCCGCTCCAAGATAAAACGGGCACAGAGGCTCTTGGGGTGCTGGTACACCTGGGTGTACATGAAATAGCGCACCACCAGGTAGTGCTCGATGGCCCCCAAGCCTTTGCGAGCCGGGATGGACAGGGATCCCGTCTCCGGGTCATAATCCAGCACCGTTAGGATGCGATCCAGGTCGAGGTGGCCATATTGGGCGCCCGTGAGCAGGCTGTCCCGCATCAGGTAATCGAAGCGGTCGCAGTCCAGTTGGCTGGAAATAAGCTGACCTACCAGCGGCAGGGGAAATTGCTTCTGCAACACCTGCTGCATCTGGGTCGGCAGTTGGGAATCAAACTCTGCCAGCAGCGTCCCCACTTGGGGATCCTCCCGGAGAATGCGGGCCGTCCAAACCTCGTGCCGGCAGCCGAAGATCTCTTCCCCGGCATGGCTAAAAGGGGCATGGCCAATGTCGTGCAGCAGAGCCGAGGCCAAGGTTACCGCCCGATAGGGACGCAGCTCTGGGTAGCGATGGGCCAATTTGTCGAACAGCCGCCGCGTTACCTGCAGCACCCCCACCGAATGGGTAAAGCGGGATCCCTCTGCCCCATGGAAGGTAAAAAAGGCCGTGTCCAACTGGCGAATGCGGCGCAGCCGCTGAAAGGCCGGTGTATCGATCAGGCGAATGAGCAGAGCCTCAACCGCGTCCCCTCCATTCAGGCTGATGGCGCCATGCAGGGGATCGTGGTAGGTGCGGGACTTGCAAAACCGTAGCGGCATACTCCCACCATACCTCGCCAATTTTGGGATCCTTGGCTAGCCTGTCTGGGGGTGCTTCCCGCCTCGCCCTATCTATGCCCGCTTTCCCATGCCTCTCTCTGCAAAGGATGCCAGCACCCGAACCCCAGAAAACTCGACTCCAAGACAACAAGACAGCTGGGTGTTCCTCCTCTCCCTGCTGATTTTGATACTCAGTTTGGGGCTAACCGGCTGCTCTGCCAGTTCTGGATCCCCTGTTGTGCCCAGCCCACCCACCCTCACCCGCTACGTTGCCCTGGGAGCCAGCGATGCCGTTGGCTACAACGCCTCCATTTCCTGTGATGGCCCAGCCAACGCCGCCGGCACTCGACCCCAGCGCTCAGAGCCCCTGGACTGCCCCAATGGAACGGGCTATGTGCCCCGCCTGGCCCGGTCTTTGCCGGCCCCGGTTGAGCTGGTCAATTTGGGCCGTTCGGGAGCGGTGCTCAGCCCCGCCATGCAAGCCCTGAGGCAGGGGATCCCGGCCAGTTTGCTGCAGGATCAAGTGCCGCGCCTTCCCCCCGATGCCACCCTGATCACCATTTGGGTGGGCGGAAACGATACCAACGCCATCGCTCTGGCGGCGGCTCAACGGGCTCTCCAAGGTGAGGATCCCTTGCCCTTCGTCGATCAGCAGATCCGACAATTCGCCGCCGATTACCAAACCCTGCTGCAAGCGGTGCGTGCCCGTGCCCCTCAAGCTCGCCTGGCGGTGGCCAACCTGCCCAACTTCGCCCTGATTCCTCTGGGTCAGCAGCAACCCAGCAGCGTGCGCCAACTGCTCTCCCTGATCTCGGTTGGCCTCACGCAACGGGCCATCAACCCCTTAAGCCAACAGGGGATCCCAGTGGTGGACTTGCTCTGCGATCCCCGCTCCTACCGACGCGAGTCCTTCTTTCCCGGCCCGCTGGCCGACGGCTTTCACCCCAACGACCGGGGCTACGCCGATTTGGCCGATGCCTTCTTGAGCGCCCTTCGGCAACCGCTCCCTCCCCAAACCCGCTGCCCTCCCTTTAGCGAGGTGGGATCCCTGAAATGGGATGCGGCGGCAGAGTCCGCCCTCCGCAGTTTTCTCACGGATGGATACAAGCCGGCACAATAGGAAGGATCCCTGCGCTCGGCAAGGGATCCCAAAGGCGCTTAGACGATCCAGCCACGGAGAACGGGCCAGTTTTAGGAAGCAGCTACCGCTGCCGAGGAACGCCGCCGCCGGCCCAGAGCACCCGCTACCGGCTCCGGTTGGGTTTCCACACTCAGGGAAGACACAGACTCCTCTTCAGGGGATTGCACAAAAACCGCCACCGTGGGCTTGCCGGGCAATTGTTCTCGCAAGAAACGGCGCACCACCCGCTCCACTTCGCCCTTAAGGCCGGCCCAGTCGATGTCCAGGCTGCCCCGCTCCAGCGAGCGAGCAAATTGGGGCCACGCTTGCCGAAGGGTGTTCTCCAGAAGGGGTTTCAGGTCGGATCCCTTGAGTTGGTTCCCTTCCCCCGCCAAGCCAAAGGTTTGCACCTGCGGGGTGCAGAGCAACTGGCCGCTGCCGTCCAGGCTGATCACCACCGTCACCATGCCATCTTTGGCGATCTGCTGCCGCTCCTGCATCATCTCATCCATCACCACTCCATCGTGGGAAGCGGCGATCATCTGCAGGCCAGAGGGGACGCGGCCCGTGATGGCAATGCGCTCCCGGTTCACCTCCACCACATCGCCGTTGTCGATGATTACAATGTTTTCCCGCGGGATCCCCATGCTCATGGCGGTTTCGGCGTGCTTGACCAGCATGCGGTATTCCCCGTGGGTGGGAACGAAGAACTTGGGGCGGGTGAGGGCAATCATCAGCTTCTGGTCTTCCTGGCAGCCGTGGCCGGAAACGTGCAGGCCCTTGTCTTTGCCGTAAATGACATTGGCTCCCAGCTCCATTAGCTTGTCAATGACCCGCGAGACTGCGATGGTGTTGCCAGGGATCGGGTTGGCCGACCACACCACCGTGTCTCCTGGCTTGATTTGCAACTGCGGGTGCTCACCGTTGGCGATGCGGGTAAGAGCAGCCAGCGGTTCTCCCTGGGATCCGGTGGTGAGGATGATCACCCGGTCATCCGGCAGGCTGTTGATCACATGCATCGGCTGCAGCGTTTCGTCCTTGCAGCGGATGTAGCCCAAGCGCCGCGCATGAGCCACCACGTTTAGCATGGAGCGGCCCAGCAGAGACACCACCCGACCTTGCTGTTCGGCGATCTGCAGCACCAAGTTGAGACGATGTACCGAAGAAGCAAAGGTAGTGATGATCACCCGTCCCTTGGCTCCGGCAATGGCCTTGGTGAGACCCGGCACCACAGAGGCTTCGGAAGGGGTAAACCCCGGCACTTCCGCGTTGGTGGAGTCGCTGATCAGGCAGAGCACTCCCTTTTCCCCATGTTCGGCCAACCGCTGCAGGTCGAAGTACTCCCCATCCACGGGGGTATGGTCGATCTTAAAGTCGCCGGTCTGAATAATGACGCCCACAGGCGTGTGCAGAGCCACCGTAAAGCTATCGGCAAAAGAGTGGGTGTTGCGAATGAATTCGGCAAAAAAGTGCTTACTCAAGGGAACGATTTCACGGGGGCCAACAGGACGCAGCTCTGTGCGGTTGAGCAGGCCCACCTCCCGCAATTTCTCTTCCAGCAGCGCCAGCGCCAATCTGGGGCCGTAGATGACCGGAATATCAAATTCCCGCAGGTGATACGGGATGCCACCGATGTGATCTTCGTGGCCGTGGGTAACCACCATCCCCCGCACTTTGTCGCGGTTTTGCTTGATGTAGGTCATGTCCGGCAGCACGATGTTAATGCCGTGCATGCTCTCATCGGGAAAAGCCAAACCGGCATCCAAAAGGATAATGTCGTCCTCGTAGCGGAAGGCCCATGTGTTTTTGCCGATCTCCCGTTCGCCGCCCAGCGGAATCATCTGAACGGAAGAGGTGGATTGTGGGATCACAGAACGAGAAGCAACTGAAGAACGTGGTGTTGGCATATGGGTTTAGATCCTCAACAGTAAAAAAACAAAAACAGAAATGGGCACAAGCTATCCCCGACAAAGTTGTGGGCGAAAGCCGCAACTCATCCATTTCCCAGGCCGGGGAAGAGCTTTTCAAGGAAAAAGCTACCTACCCACAGGTCAAACGCCACAAAAGAGCCCCTTGCAAACCCCTGAAAACCGTGGTCATGGCAGAAGCAAAGCCTAAAAATGCAATCATGAAACTTTCGTCGCCATTTGTTCGGATCCCTTCGATTCAGCCAGTAGGCCCATCTCTTCAAGCACCTGTCGCAAAACCTGCAGAGAACTGGGGTGTAGAGGCGCTAGGGGAAGGCGCGCCCGACCCACTCGCCAACCCTGCATCTCCAATGCGGCCTTAATCGGAACTGGGTTGGTCTCGATGAATAAAACCTTGAACAACGGAAACAGGCGCAGGTGGTGGGCCAAAGCTTGATCGTGTTGCCCTCTGATGTAGCTCTGGATCAGCTCCTGCAACTGCAACCCAACTAGGTGGCTGGCTACACTGACCACACCGCTGCCTCCCAAAGATAGGAGTGGCAACGTCAGAGAGTCATCCCCTGAATAGATGGCGAAACGCGAGGGAGTGAGTCGCCGAATTTCCGAAGCTACATCCATCATACCACTGGCTTCTTTGATGGCGACAACCGTTTCCAATTCTGCTAATTGGGCTACAGTCTCCGGCTGTAAACTGGCCCCTGTCCGACTGGGAATGTTGTAGAGCAAGATGGGCAGGTCACTGGCTTGGGCGATGGCCTTGAAGTGCTCATAAAGGCCGGCCTGGGTAGGCTTGTTGTAGTAGGGCACCACCTGCAGAGAGCCATCCAAACCGAGTTGAGCGGCCTTTTTTGTGGCTTCAATGGCCTCACGGGTGGAGTTGGATCCCGTCCCGGCGATCACCTTAGCCCGACCGGCTACGGCATCTCGCACCACGCGGAACAGCTCATACTCCTCTTGCCAAGTCAGGGTGGGAGACTCGCCCGTAGTGCCACAGACCACCAGGCCGTCGCTGCCGTGGGTTACCAAGTAATCGGCCAAACGAGCGGCCTCATCGTAGTTAAGCTCCCCCTCATCGGTAAAGGGGGTAACCATGGCCGTCAGCACTCGACCGAAGTTCACCGATTGCTTCTCCCCATCAACCACACCAATCCGACGATTAACCGGGCGACCCAGATGAGACCAGTTTGTTTTTCCATCATACCTGCCTTTGCGTTAGGGATCCCGCTTGCCTGCCCTGCCAAGGCCCAGTTTGTGCCTCACCCGGTTGCCACAGGCTGGATAAAAGGGGGATAACAAAGAAGACAGACCGTTTGAACACGGAATGTATAGCCATTTGCCAATCCTGCCCCTACCTTTGGGGGGAGCAGCCTTTCTACCGACACTTGAGGATCCCTATGGACGCCCTAACTGCCCTGAAAGAGCGCATTTCCGCCGACAAATTGGATCCCAGCCGCCGTTTATCGGAAGCGGAGATCCGAGAGCTGGTGGCTTATGCTACGGAAGCTCCTTCTTCCTTCAACATTCAGCACTGGCGGTTTGTTGCGGTCACCGACCCGGAAGACAAAGAGCGCCTCAAATCTCTGGCCTACAACCAACAGAAGGTGGCGGATGCATCGGTGGTGTTTATCATCCTGGGGGATCTGCGGGGGTATGAGAAACTGCCTGAAATTGTGCAAAGAAGCGTTGCTGCCGGGATCCTCTCGCCCGAAAAAGCGGAAGGCTGGGTGAACATGGCCCAGGCAACCTATCTGATACATTCACGCTGAACTCTCCTGAACATGGTTCAGGAAAGAAGCGATCGCATCCTGCCTATCTCTGTTCGCGTCAGCGGGACGGAGTCCAAACAGGAAGGCGGTATCCCGCAAAGCCCTGAGGAATACCCCCCGAGCGCTTTCCCCCTTCACTTCCCGGCAACCGTTGCGGTGGACTCAAGGATCAGGGGGAAACTTGGTCTACTATATCCCTCTCAATGACTTTTGCCAAACCGCCTAAAGCTCAGTAAATTCAGCAAAGTTCAGGGTTTTGGGGGTTAGAGGCATGCTCCACAATCCCACCTTGGCGCGGGATGAAGCGATTCGCTCTGGGGCGATGGCTGCCATGGCGCTGATGATCGCGGCTCAGGCCAAGGGTTTGGTGAGCGGGCCTGATGATCGGCTTTGATCCGGAAGGGGTAAAGCGGGAGTTCGGCATTGCCGACCGCTACGTGCCGGTGATGCTGCTGGCGGTTGGATATGCGGCAGCGGGTAACCTGCCGCGCAAGCCTCGCTTGGGGGTGGATGAAGTTCTGGCCTTTGGGCGAGGGCGGGAGTTTTAGCCCTAGGCTCAGGTGGGATCCCTGTCGCCCTCTCCTGGGCTCCTACCGGCATCAAGCCTTGAGAAAATGAACCAGCTGTTGCAAGCGATCCCAAGCGGCACCCCTGGCGAGAATCTCGCGAGCTTGGGCGATCCCGGCTCTCCAATCGGGGGCCACTCCGGCCACCTGCAGGGCCAAAGCAGCATTCAAGGCCACCACATCCTGCTGGGCAGGCGTCCCGGATCCCTGGAGAACTTGGGTGAGGATGGCGGCATTTTCCGCCACATCCCCCCCCTTGAGAGCTTGGGTGGGTGCCAGGGTCAGCTCGTAATCTGCAGGGTTCAAGACTTCCGTCCGTACCAGCCCACCGGACAGGATGCCCAGATCGGTGGGTTGATCCAGACCGGCCTCGTCGAGACCTTCGCGGCTGTGCAACACAATGGCCCCTTCCCGTCCCAACAGGCGCAGGGCCTCTGCCATTACCGGCACCAGCTCCTGGGCGTAAACCCCGATCACCTGGCGGTTGGGATAGAGGGGGTTGACCAAGGGCCCCAACAGGTTGAAAATGGTGCGAACCTTGAGGGCCCGCCGATAGGGGATCACCGCCCGCATGGCCGGGTGCCACTGGGGAGCAAACAAAAAGGTGATGCCCACTTCCGCCACAGCCGCCCGCACCCGCTCTGGCTCAGCCCCCAAGTTCACCCCCAGGGCCTCCAGCACATCCGCCGAGCCGACCTTGCCAGAGGCGGAGCGGTTGCCATGTTTAACCACCGGGATCCCGGCTGCACTGACCACAAAGGCCACCGCCGTGGAAATGTTAAAAGTGCCGGCCCCATCGCCGCCGGTGCCACAGGTATCCACCAGGAGAGGCAAGTCCAGCGGGGATCCCAGCGAAGCCCGCTGTAGCACTCGTGCCATGCCGGCCAGTTCACCAGCGCTCACACCCTTGGCTTGCAGGGCCGCCAGAATCGCCCCCGACACCACATCTGGCACTTGGTTCTGGAGCCAACCGTTCATCAACTGTTCAGCTTGGGCTTCGCTCAGAGATTGCCGATCCAGCAACTGCCCCAAAAGCTGTGGCCAAAGGTCAGCCGTTTCCGTCATGGGTCGGGATCCTGGGTGTCAGCGGGTACTTATAGTAGCGTATCTAGTAGCGTATCCCGCCTCTGGGTCACTTGCCTCGTGCAGGTCGGGCCATGCTGATGGTTGGTATAGTGGGTTTGACCTGAGCCGTTTCCGGCCCTAGCAGGGTGCGCTCCATTCTTCTCTTCCCTCCCGGAGGTTGTGATGAACCCTCCAACTAACCCAAGGGCTTGCAGCCCGCTTGCACGAGCGGGAGCCTTTGCCCCCATCCATGTTGTGGGCGGGGGGTTGGCGGGGACAGAAGCTGCTTGGCAAATTGCCCAGGCAGGGTTGCCTGTCATCCTTTCGGAGATGCGCCCCGTGCGTCAGAGCCCGGCCCATCACACCGATCAGTTGGGGGAGCTGGTGTGCAGCAACTCCTTTGGGGCTGCAGCCAGCGATCGGGCGGCAGGGCTACTCAAGGAAGAACTGCGACAACTGGGATCCCTGGTGATCGCGACGGCGGATTGCCATGCAGTGCCGGCAGGAGGGGCATTGGCAGTGGATCGGGCCCGCTTCAGCCAGGCTCTCACGGAAGCCATTCAAAACCATCCCCGCATCACCCTGCGTCGGGAGGAGGTGACGGAGATCCCGGAGGGCATTGCCGTCCTCTGTACCGGCCCTCTGACCAGCGATCCCCTGGCCAAGGCACTGCAAGCCTTTACGGGCCTGGAGTACCTGAGCTTTTTTGATGCGTCTAGCCCCATTGTTACCGGGGATTCGTTGAACCGAGCGGTGGTGTTTCAGGCTTCCCGCTACGACAAGGGGGAAGCAGCCTATCTCAACTGCCCCATGACGGAAGCGGAGTACGAACGGTTTTGGCGGGCGCTGGTGGAGGCGGAGCAGGCGCCCCTCAAGGATTTTGAACGGGAGGAGCGCAAGTTTTTCGAGGGCTGCTTGCCGATTGAAGAAATGGCGCGCCGTGGCAAAGACACCCTCTGTTTCGGCCCCTTGAAGCCGGTGGGGCTGGTGGATCCGCGCACGGGATCCCGTCCTTACGCGGTGGTGCAGTTGCGGCAAGAGGACAAAGCAGGGCAGCTGTGGAACTTGGTGGGCTTTCAAACCAACTTGAAATGGGGAGAACAGCAGCGGGTCTTTCGCCTCATCCCCGGCCTGGAACAGGCGGAGTTTGTCCGCTTTGGGGTGATGCACCGCAATACATTTTTGAATTCGCCCCAGCTTCTGTGGCCGACCTTGCAATTTCGTCGCCGACCCACGCTGTTTGCCGCCGGCCAGTTGGTGGGCACCGAGGGCTATGCCTGCGCGGTGGCAGGGGGATGGTTGGCCGGACAGAACGCCGCCCGCCTGGCTCTGGGGTTGCCCTTGATCACGCTGCCCCCCGAAACAATGATGGGATCCCTGTTTCAGTTCATCAGCAGCGCCGATCCCAGGCACTTTCAGCCGATGCCGGCCAATTTTGGGCTGCTGCCGGATTTGGAGGGGCGCAAGCTTCGCAACAAGCAGGAGCGCTATGGCCGTTACCGGGATCGGGCTTTGGCTGCTCTGAAAACGACTGGGTTGGTGCGCCAAGTGCAAACCGCCTAGGGGAGCTTGGAGCGTGTTCCCGACCATTGCGATCCAAGTCAAAGTCGAGATTGAGCGTTATCGTCATTTGAAACTAGATTGAGACACTTCCTAGGCGTTTCGCGACCGCCCCCAGCCCCTCTCCCTCTGGGGGAGGAGAGTCGGGAAGCAATGCCACAGAAATATTTAGAAATGTTTCATTCCTATGCCGCGGTAGCAGATCCCAAAACGAGCTGTCAAAAGCTGGGCAAACCTGTTGGCTACCTTCCCTCTTTCCGCTGCTCACAAGACAAAAGGGCGCGCATGGACTCCAACAGTTGAGGCACCCTCTGGGTTAGGTCTTGATAGAGGCAAATTTGCTGTTGGCAGCGGGCCAGGTTATGGGCCTTGCGGCTGGGGTAGCGCTGGGGATCCCAATTCCAGTAAGCGTCTTCAAACCAATCCTGCAAAAAGCGCATCCCCAATTCCAGGGTAATCAGTTGGATCCCTTGAATGATGAGTTCTGGTTGTAGGGCGTGCAGGTTCCCGGTTTGGGCATAGCCCCGCAACCCGGCCAGGATCGCCTCTGGCTGAAGGGTATTTCCTCGTTTGCCCCAGGAGCGCAGGGCATCCCCCAATTCAACATAGAGATTGTGATACATAAAGGTGTCCAGATCCACCAGGCCCACAAATCGCCCCTGCTCATCGAACAAAAAGTTGTTGAACTTGAGATCGGCATGGATGATTTGAGTTGGGATCCCCGAGGGCAGCAGAAGATTGGGCACAGTTTCGATTAAAAACTGCCATTCTGCCTGCACTTCTGGCACCGGTTCGTGCTGGCGTAGCTGTTGCCAAAGGTGAGCCGTATCGTGAAAATGCGGGATCTGGAAGCGAAAACGATAGTCCATCTGGGCCAAGAGTCGATGCAGGCGTCCAACGGCTGCCCCCGCCTCTTCCAGATAGCCCCAATTGGGAGGAGTTGGGTGACAGGATCCCGGCAGACAATCCATGACCCGCCACAGCCCTTCTGCCCAGGACAAGTGCAGGGATCCATCGCGAGCGCGGCGGAATTGGGGGACGGGGAAGCCGTGTTGTCTCAACCATTGGCCGATGGCTTGACCATCTTCGGTGACAGCAGGATCAAATCGGGGGTGAAGGCGCTGGACGATGAAGGATCCCTCAGAGGTGTTGAGTTTCCAAGTTTGGTGAATGAGGCCCACTCGGATGGCTTCGGGTGGCTCTGGATCCCCCAGTTGAAAGTGCTGGACAAGGGGATCCAGCCAAGTCAGGTCAAGCATAGGCAAGGAAGAAATCTATTCAAGCTTGGGGTGCTGGGTCGATCTTTACTGTTTTCCGAGCCCACTCAAACTGCCTATCACACTTACCGCCTTTGAGGCTTAAAGTTCTCTTAAAGTTCTGTTGAAGTTGCTTGGCGTTGGCGATTTTACCGTCCTCGATAAACAGGGCAAGTTGTTTGGGAGGGTGCAGCTTGTTATGCAACCACAGCCTTTTTGCGGCTCACCCGAACGGGACTTGTCGCCAGAACTCACTGCCCCATTGGCCGAGAACTCAGGTGTCGTTGTGGCAAACCCGCGAAAGAGCCCCATTTGCTACCTTAATGAAGGTTGCTGGCCGGACAACCGTTAGGTTCCCTCATCACCCCATGGATACCCGCCTAATCAACATTGGCTTTGGCAACATCGTCGCCGCTGGGCGTGTGGTCGCCATTGTCAGTCCCGAGTCAGCTCCCATCAAACGCATCATCAGCGATGCCCGCGAGAGGGGCCAGTTGGTGGATGCTACCTATGGTCGTCGTACCCGCGCTGTCATCATCACCGATTCCGGGCACGTCATCCTCTCCGCCATCCAACCCGAAACCGTTGCCAACCGCTTCCTGACGGCCAAGCCCGGTTTGCCAGACGAAACCGAGTGAAAGCCATCGCTGTGAGCCGTTTGAGAAACCAGAAGTGAGATATCCTAAAACAAACCCAAACAAGTCAATTGCCCAGCCGTCTTGCGTCGGTCTCTGTCTATGCCAACCTCTCCTACCCCGGTTTCCTCTGAGTGTACGCAGCAGCAGGGATCCCTTCCGGCTCCCACCCCGCGCGGTCGCTTGGTGGTTTTGACAGGGCCCAGCGGAGTGGGTAAGGGTACGCTGGTCAACCAGTTGCGCCAGCGCCACCCCGAGCTGTATCTCTCGGTTTCGGTCACCACCCGCCCCCCCCGCCCCAGCGAACAGGAAGGCGTCAACTACTACTTTCGCAGTCGGGAGGAATTTCTCAACTTGATTGAAGCCAACGAGCTGTTGGAATGGGCACAGTATGCGGGCAACTTTTACGGCACTCCCCGCGAGATCGTGTTCCAAAAACTCAATCAGGGTCAGGATGTGCTGCTGGAAATTGAGCTGGCGGGGGCCCGTCAGGTGAGGCAACAGTACCCAGATGCCATTCGCATCTTTCTCTGTCCCCCTTCTCTGGAAGAGCTGGAACGTCGCATCCGCGAGCGCGGACAAGACTCAGAGGCCAGCATCGAGCGCCGCCTGGAACAGGCCCGCAAGGAATTGGATGCCCAAGACGAATTTGACTACGTGATTGTCAACGACAACCTGGAGCAAGCGCTGCAGGAGCTGGAAGCCCTGCTCTATCCCCCCTCTCCCTCTTCAAAGGAGCAGCAGCCCTAGCTTCTCCAGCCCCTTCCCGGAACGCTGGTGTCGGTGGTGCAGTGGCTCCAGATTGGGCCTAGGGTTAACTTTCGGTTAAGAAAAAAGCTGCTGGGGAGGGTAGTTTGGCTTTACCAAAAAACTGGGTCTGAAGCCCCGCCCTAAGGCCTACGGCCCGCTGACGCGACCAGGGCGGCTTTTATCTTGCTAGACCTTTGATAAAGTAGGCTCATGCGCGTCCTCGAAGCCAAGCTCCTCAACGGCACAGCCCAGCAGTACCAAGCCCTGGATGAGGCCATTCGGACTGCCCAGTTCGTGCGCAACAAGTGCCTGCGCCACTGGATGGATCATCAGGGGGTGAACAGGGCCACGTTGTACTCCCTCTGCAAGGACTTGGCCAGAGAGTTCCCCTTCGCCCAGAAGCTGAACTCCTCTGCCCGGCAAGCCAGTGCGGAGCGAGCCTGGTTTGCCATCTCCAACTTCTACCGCCGCTGCAAGGAGAAAGCAGCCCGGAAGGGCTATCCCAAGTTCCAGAAACGGTGTCGCTCCGTGGAGTACAAGATCTCCGGCTGGAAGCTGGCAGCAGATGGGATGTCCCTCACCTTCACGGATGGCTTCCAGGCAGGCACCTTTGCTTTGTATTGCAACGACAAGGCGCGGCGGGACATCCTCACCCTGAAAATCAATCGGGTGCGGGTAGTGCGGAGAGCCGATGGCTACTACGCCCAGTTCTGCCTGGACGTGGAGCGTCGGGAGAAGGTGGGCTACACCGGCGAGGCGGTGGGGCTGGATGTGGGCTTGATGCACTTCTACACCGACAGCCACGGCCACAAGGTAGAGTGCCCCCAGTTTTTGCGTCGTGCCGAAAGGAGGTTAAAGCGAGAGCAACGCAGGTTAAGTCGGAAGTTAAGGACTCCGTCCCGCTTACGCGAACGGAGAGGGGCCAAACCCCAATCCAAGAACTACCACCAGCAGAGGAAGCGACTGGGCAAGGTGCATCTCAAAGTCCAACGCCAGCGTAGAGACTGGGCTGTGAAGTTGGCCCGGTGCGTGGTGCTCGCCTACGGCGGCGCGGAGCGCTTTGTCTAGCGACATCGTGGCGTATGAGGACTTGCAGGTGCGCAACTTGGTGCGGAATCACCACTTGGCCAAGTCGATTCACGATGCCGGGTGGAGTTTATTCACCGGGTGGCTGGACTCCTACGGGAAGGTCTTCAACAAGGTGGTGGTGGCCGTGCCGCCCCAGTACACCAGTCAGGACTGTTCTCGGTGTGGCCACCGGGTGAAGAAGACGCTGTCCAGTCGCACCCATCAATGCCCGCAGTGTGGGGTGGTACTTTGCCGGGATGAGAATGCGGCCATCAACATCCTGCGCAAAGGGTTGGAGTTGTTGGGTGAGGAGTGGAACAACGGTACCTTTGGGCAAAAGGGAACCGCCCCGAAAGGGGGAACGCCTGGGGAGAAAGGCCTACGGCCCGCTGCCGCGATGAGCACCGCTGCTGTGGAGGGGCAACCTGACACGGTAAGTGCTGTCGCAGAACCAGGAACCAGAATCCCCTGCCTTTAGGCAGGGGAGTATGTCAATTGTGAGATAATGGTAAAGCTGCGCTTTCTGTGCAGCCTCTGGTTCTAATCAGTTCTATCTGGCCAATTAGGGGATAGTATGCTGCACACACTATCTGGCCAATTAGGGGATAGGTCTCCAGCTCTGATCGGGATCCACTGTATCCTGGAGCTTTACGACTGCCCGGCCAAACTTTTGGATGATGCCTCTCTGGTGCAACAGGCTTTGCGAGAGGCAGCCAGACGCTCCAACTCCACCTTTTTGGGAGAGCTGTGCCATCCATTTGAGCCGCAGGGGATTACAGCCCTCGCTCTTTTGGGGGAATCCCACATCTCCATTCACACCTGGCCCGAAGCGGGCTACGCGGCGGTGGATGTGTTCACCTGTGGTCGCCACACCCGACCGGAAGCGGCCTGTGAATATCTGATCGACGTGTTTCAAGCGCGACGATATTCCCTGCGCAAGGTGCCCCGCCGCACCGCGCAACCGACACTCCTGGAAGAGGCCCCAGACTCGGCTGAGGTGCTCACCTGTGAAGCGACCCGACGAAGGCGCTGAGATCTTCGCCAATCGCAGCTTTTTCCAAACTGTCATGGGGGCCATCTGTAGGCTGGGTGGGATCCGATTCACCCCAGAGGTCAGTCTATGTTGCTGGAAAAAGCTGTAGCGAGGTGCTTATGAGCAGCCCGAGAAGTTTCTTCTGGGTTCAGGAGTACTTTACCCCTTGGGACTACACCGCCCGTGCCGTCACGCGCATCTTGGCCTACCGAAAAACCCCTTTCCAGGAGATGCTGATCGCCGAGACGGGGGCCTTCGGCAAGGGTCTGATGCTGGATGGGCATTGGCAATCCACTACCGTGGATGAGTTTCTGTACCACGAGGCTTTGGTTCATCCGGCTATGGTGCAGGTCGTGCAAGCGGGCGGGATCCCCCGGCGGGTACTGGTGTTGGGGGGGGCAGAAGGGGCAACGCTGCGGGAGGTGCTGCGTTGGCGCTCGGTGGAGCAGGTGGTGATGGTGGATATCGATGGGGAGGTGGTGGCCGCCTGTCGAGAGCACCTGCCGGAAATGCACCAGGGATCCTTTGAAGATCCGCGGGTGGAGGTGGTGATTGCCGATGCCTTGGATTTTCTCCAAGAAACAGGCCCCATTTGGGATGTGATCCTTTCCGATCTCTCCGATCCCATTGAGTCCGGCCCTGCCTACCGCCTCTTCACCCAGGAGTTTTTCCGCCAGATCCGCTCCAAGTTGCAGCCAGATGGGGCTTTCACCATCCAAGCCGGGCCGACGGGGCCGGTTGAGCTTCATCAACACACCCGCATTGTTCGCACCCTGAAAACGGTGTTTGCCGCCGTGCAGCCCTACGCCATCTATGCCCCCACCTACGGTGGCCCACTGGGTTTTGCCCTGGCAGCTCAGGATCCCATCTCCCCCAGGCCAGAACCGGAGCAGATCGACCAGATTCTGAGCCAACAGTTGGATCCCGAGCGAGGGGCACTGCAATTCATCGATGGCATCACCCTTCTGGGCCTCTACCAAGTCCCAGCTCACCTGCGCCGTGCCATTGCCGCCGAGACCACGGTTTATACCCTGGATAACCCGCCTCGCATTGAATGAGGAGCCATGCAGCGCTCAAAGGGATCCCAGGAGAGTTTGTCTTTGGTGCCATAACTTGGTAGATTCGTGAGCAGCCGAATTTTGCTTCCCTGATGAAAGTCCTGGTTATTGGTGGTGACGGATACTGTGGCTGGGCGACGGCCCTATACCTATCCAACAGGGGTTATGAGGTGGCCATTCTCGATTCCTACGTCCGCCGCCTCTGGGATCTGCAACTGGGGGTTTCTACCCTGACCCCAATTGCCCAGCTAGAGCAACGGGTGGATTGCTGGAAGGGGCTAACCGGCAAGGACATTCCCATCTTTGTCTGCGACGTTACCAACTACGAAGCCCTGATCTCCTGCATGCGCCGCTTCCCGCCGGAGGCCATTGTTCACTTTGGCGAGCAGCGCTCTGCCCCTTACTCGATGATCAGCCGCGAGCATGCGGTGATGACCCAGGTGAACAACGTGGTGGGCACCTTGAACATCCTCTACGCCATCAAGGAGGAATTTCCCGATTGCCACCTGGTGAAGCTGGGCACCATGGGCGAGTACGGCACCCCCAACATCGACATCGAGGAGGGGTACATCACCATCGAGCACAATGGCCGCAAGGATACCCTGCCCTACCCCAAGCAGCCGGGATCCATGTATCACCTCTCCAAAGTACACGACAGCCACAACATCCACTTCGCCTGCCGCGTCTGGGGCCTGCGGGCCACCGACCTCAACCAAGGGGTGGTATACGGCGTGCTCACAGAAGAAACCGGCATGGACGAGGTGCTGATCAACCGTCTCGATTACGATGGCGTATTCGGCACAGCTCTGAACCGCTTCTGCATTCAAGCGGCCGTGGGCCATCCGCTGACAGTGTATGGCAAGGGCGGCCAGACCCGCGGTTTCCTGGATATCCGCGACACGGTGCGCTGCGTGGAGCTGGCCATTGCTCACCCTGCCGAGCCGGGCCAATTCCGGGTGATGAACCAGTTCACAGAGCAATTTAGTGTTGAGCAACTGGCGTTGCTGGTGCAAAAGGCGGGAGCCACCATGGGCCTGAAGGTGGAAATCAACCACCTGGAGAACCCCCGCGTCGAGCTGGAAGAGCACTACTACAACGCCAAAAACACCAAGCTCCTAGACCTGGGCCTCCAGCCCCACTATCTGTCCGATTCCCTCTTGGATTCGCTGCTCAACTTTGCTCTCAAGTACAAGGATCGGGTGGATGTGCGGCAGATTTTACCCAAGGTGAAGTGGAAAGGTTAACTCTCCAGGCAAGCTTGGGCCAGGCTCAGCCAGCCGCGCGCCAGGTTGTCCAGGTTATAGCCGCCTTCCAAGCCGAAGAGGGTTTTGCGGGTCACCTGCTCCAGGCAAAGGCGGGCCATGCGGCCAAAGTCTTCCGGCTCTAGCCGCATACCGGCCAGGGGATCCCCTTTGGCACAGTCGAAGCCGGCGCTCACCAGCAGCAAATCCGGCTGGAACGCTTGCAAGAACGGCAAGATCTTCTCGTCGAGGGCCTTTTTGTAGGCCAACCAATCCGAGCCGGCAGGCAAAGGCACGTTGCAGAGGTTGCCGTGGATCCCGGTTTCGCGAGCGGAGCCGGTGCCGGGGTAGAGGGGAAACTGATGGATGGAGGCATAGGCCAGTTGGGGATAGCGCTCCACCACCGCCTGCGTGCCGTTGCCGTGGTGAACATCCCAATCGAAAATCGCCACCCGCTTCACCCCCGGCTGATCCAGCGCCCACAGCGCCGCAATGGCCGCGTTGCTGAATAAACAAAACCCCATTGCCCGTTCTGGCTCTGCGTGATGCCCAGGTGGACGGCACAGCACCAGCGCTGGCTGAGCGGTGGTCAAAACCGAGGCAGAGCCGGCCACCCAAGCCCCCACAGCCAGGCGCGCCGCTTCAAAACTTCTCTCCGAGAGAGCAGTGTCGGCATCAATGTGTCCCCCACCTGCTGTTGCCAACTCAGCCACCTGTTGAATGTGCCGACGCGAGTGTACTCGCTCCAGCTCTGCCAGCTCCGCCAAGGGGGGATCCCGCCATTCCAACTGGTTGGCAAAAGGGGCACCACGCAGCGCCTTAACAATGGACTGCAAGCGAGCCGGACGCTCGGGGTGAAATGGCCCGGTATCGTGGCTGAGGAAAATATCGGAATAGTAAACAGGCAACATGGGCAGAGGCAACAAGCTAAGGCAACGCCTTTGCAGTGTAGCTTAAGCCCGCCCCCTCTATCCGTAGAAGACCTCTGACATGGATCCCGCATAGGGGTCAAGGCCAAAAGAGGCTTGTTGGAGTTTTTGATTGACCACATCCCGCACTACCGACCGCAGCAATTCCAGCTCAGAGGAATTGAGTTGATCGCGGCTGGGACACTCATCGGCAGCCAGCCACATGTAGATGGCGGGGACCCGGTTTAGGATCTGCTGCATCATCGCTTCCCGCTCCCTAGCGTCATAAAACACCTGTTGATGGGGGTGCTCAGTGGAGAGGATAGTTTCCAGTTCTCCCAATGCCAGGTACTCGACGATATTAACCAACATCTTTTCCATGATGAATGTCCCTCCTAAAAATCCCTGTCGCTCTTAAAAACAGACATTAAACAAAAAACGCTGCTTCCCCATCTTCCTCCGCTGCTTTTGGCACCGGATTTTGCCTACAGGCCGACCATTTAAGCCGGTTGCAGTTAAGTCTGCCGTCGGGAAGAAGTTGCGGTTTCGTTCGTAAGATCCTCTTGTGCAGCCAATCCTTGCCTCCTCTATTCGCCTCGTTTGCCTTTCCACTTGCCGCTGAAAGCAGCCAATAGGAGCCATCAGCAGCTGGAAAATCTTTTTGCTGGTATTCAGTACCAACAAAGAATTATCAGCGTTCAAGAGAAACAAGGTAGAGCGTTTAACAAAGACTATAGAAACTCGACTGCAAAAGGCAGGAAGATCTTACTCAGCTATTTGTCATTCACTACCCTAACACGTGACTGTGTAAGAAATTGCGGGAATATTAAGAAACTTACATATTTCTTGACAATTGACTAAAACTTCTGTCTGTCAAGGAGGCCCTGGAAGGCAGTTAAAGAGTTGTAAAGAGCAACTCTTCCCTTGGCTCCAAGCTCTGAAGAACTGCCAAATCCAGGGATCCAAAACAAATAGATTTAGCCTGCTATGGGCAGATCGACTCGCTGAGCCTGGATCCAGAAAGACTCTAGGTCATAGTAGTCCCTTTCCTGTTGCATAATCACATGGACAATGAGATCGGCATAGTCGATCAGTATCCAAGAGGCCGATTCCTGCCCTTCGATGCGGCGCGGAGTTTGTTTCCACTCGTCCCAAACCTTTTCCTCAATTGCTCGGGCAATGGCGCGGACTTGCGTAAGCGAGTAGCCGCTGACCAGAAGAAAGTAATCTGCCAAAGTGGAGACTTGGGATACATCCAGCAGAACGATATCGCCACCTTTTTTCTCTTCTGCCGCGCGAGCTGCACTCAGCGCCATGCAATAGATGGGATCCCCAGCAGGGGCAGGCATGAGATGTAGCAACTAAAACCCTCCTGAAACGACTGAGTTAACCTAGAACACCGCTTTTTCTAAAGGATGTAACAAAAAATGATTCCGAGTCATGAGTGTGCGCGGATGAACCACCTGATTCCGGTCTAGCAAAAATTTTAGGCTCAAGTCACATACTCCCACTACGGTTTTAGACAAATCTACAAAAGCCATCTGCCGCAACCGCTCCAATTCTGGGCTGTTGCCCCGATTCGGCTCCAGGGCATCGGCCACGAAAACCACGCAACTGAGCGGATCCATGCCGGGCTGCCCTAGCGTGTGGTTGGCAATGGCCGCCAAAATCTCCGGATCTTGTACCTGAAACTGCTCCCGCGCCACCAGGGATCCCACCTCAGCATGCAGGATGTGAGGTTCGGCCCGCTCAATTTCATCCAGCTCCCGTTCCTGAGCCACCCTTTGCAACAGTTGCTCCGGCGGGAAAGCCTTGGCCAAGTCGTGCATCAGCCCTGCCCAAGCAGCTTTCTGCTCATCCAGCCCGTAGTGGGCCGCCAGCTGTCGGGCCATCCCCTCTACCCCCAAGATATGGCGGAGGCGAGGAGGAGACACCCGCTCCTGTAGCCAGGCCAACACCTCTTCCCGCCCCAGTTGAGTGCCCATCGCCCTAGTCATTCTGCAGCTTCAGCACGGCCATAAACGCTTCTTGGGGCACATCCACCGTTCCCACCGCCTTCATGCGTTTTTTCCCCTCTTTTTGTTTTTCCAAAAGCTTGCGTTTGCGGGTCACATCTCCTCCGTAGCATTTGGCCAAGACGTTTTTGCGCAGGGCCGGTATGGTTTCACGAGCAATCACCTTAGAGCCAATTGCCGCCTGAATGGGCACTTCAAATTGATGGCGCGGGATCAGCTCTCGTAACTTGGCCACTAGAGAACGGCCTACATAAAAAGCTTTGTCCCGATGCACAATTGTGGATAGAGAATCCACCACATCGCCGTTGATCAAAATGTCCAAACGCACCAAATCATCGGCGCGATAGCCAATCATTTGGTAGTCCATGCTGGCATAACCGCGGGTGCGCGATTTCAATTGGTCGAAAAAGTCGGTGACCACTTCCGCCAGGGGCAGCTCATACACCAGCGTAGTCCGACCCTGCGCCAGATATTTCATGTCTTTAAAAGTGCCGCGTTTGGTCTCACACAGCTCCATCACGGTACCGACAAATTCCTCAGGAAGAATCACCTCTACCCTGACAATCGGCTCCTCAATGCTGGTGCGCTCGTTGGGGGGAGGCAGCTTGCTGGGATTGTCCACCCGAATCACAGAGCCGTTGTTGAGGGTAACTTGGTACACCACCGTCGGAGCTGTGATCACCAGATCGAGATTGTACTCCCGCTCTAGGCGTTCCTGCACCACCTCCATGTGCAGCAGGCCCAGAAAACCACAGCGGAAGCCGAAGCCCATGGCGCTGGAAATTTCCGGCTCAAAGTACAGGGCAGCATCGTTGAGCTTGAGCTTTTCCAGAGCCTCTTTGAGTTCGGCGTACTGATCGGAGCTGCTGGGGAACAGGCCACAAAACACCATCGGCTTGGCTTCTTTGTAGCCGGGCAGGGGCTCAGGAGCTTTGCGATTCACCAGTGTGATGGTATCCCCAACACGGGCGTGTTCCACGCTCTTGATGGCGGCGGCCATGTAGCCCACCTCGCCCGCATGTAGGGCATCCACCGGCTCTTGGTTGGGACGCATCACCCCCAGCTCGGTAATCTCGTATTCTCGGCCAGAGGCCATAAAGCAAATCTTGTCCCCCGTTTTCACCTCCCCGTCCATGATGCGCACATAGACGATCACGCCGCGATAGGCGTCGTAATAGCTATCGAAAATCAAGGCCCGCAAGGGATCCGCCACTGTATCCCGTGGGGGGGGCACCCGCTGCACAATGGCCTCCAGAATCTCTTGAATGCCAATACCCACCTTGGCAGAGGCCAGGATTGCCCCGCTGCAGTCGAGGCCGATTACCTGCTCAATCTCCGCAATCACCCGCTCCGGCTCGGCGCCCGGCAGGTCGATTTTGTTGATCACCGGAATAATTTCCAGGTTGTTCTCCAGGGCCAGGTAGACGTTGGCCAGGGTTTGGGCCTCCACCCCTTGAGAGGCATCCACCACCAGCAACGCCCCTTCACAGGCGGCCAGGGAGCGGGAGACTTCGTAGGTGAAGTCTACATGCCCTGGCGTGTCGATCAGGTTCAAAACATAATCTTGGCCGTCTTGGGCACGGTAGTTCATGCGGGCCGCTTGCAGCTTGATGGTAATGCCCCGTTCCCGCTCCAGTTCCATGCTGTCCAGCAGTTGTGGCTTCATCTCGCGGGCTGAAACGGTGCCCGTTTCCTGCAGGAGGCGATCGGCGAGGGTGGACTTGCCGTGGTCGATGTGGGCGATGATGGAAAAGTTGCGAATGCGGGAGACAGGAACGCCGGTCATAAAAACCTGATCAGGGCAAAGATTTTTTACAATGCTAGCCTGTCTGGCCCTCTGCCTAAGCCAAGGTTGCCCAGAAGTTGGCTGCCAAGGGGAGAAGACACAGCCCTTCTGCCGGACACCAGAGCACCCTACTGGAATTGGCCGGGACAGCTCCTTTCCGGCAGCGCTGACTAGAGCCGGTACAACGGACGTGCCGCTTGTGTGGCAGGGATGGGATCCGTGAAGATGGAAAAAGCCAGAACGAACTTAGGCGGTGTTGTCGCCAGCTCGCCAGGAGGCTATGGGTCTGACCCGACGGCAGAGGAAGCAGTCCAGAACCCTGCCCAAAGCACTACTTGTCTAACTTCTCAATGTAGGGGCGAATGTCATTGAGGTCGATGTAGCGGTCGGTGGCGTTGCGCAGCTCGCGGGCGATCATCCCTTCGGTGGAGACAACTGTAATCAGCGTGTTTTTGGAACGCAACAGCTCGACGGCCCGCTCAAAATCTCCATCGCCGCTAAATAGAATGATCCTATCGTACTGGCCAACGGTGTTGAACATATCGATTACTATTTCGATATCCAGATTTGCTTTTTGGGAGTACCGACCGGAGTCTTCATCTCGATATTCTTTGAGGATCTTGGTGCGCACAGTGAAGCCCATGCTGATCAGAGCGTCTCGAAAGGCCCTCTGATCATGGGGATCCTTGATGCCGGTGTACCAAAAGGCGTTGACCAATTCAACATTCGGCTGTGATCTAACAAAATAATCCAGCACCCGGCGTGGGTCAAAAAACCAGCCATTTTTCTGTTGAGCATAAAACATATTATTGCCATCAATAAAGATGGAAACCCGAGTGACGGGATGATGGTAAAACATAAAGCTTTTCCGAAAAAAGTAAGGTGAACTGGTCAGAAAAAGAGGATGAAAACGAGGTCACTGACTTTCCACAAGAGCCATTTGGGCAGCCAGCACCTTGCTGACACCAATCTCTTATCATAGCCAAAGGTGGGATCCCTTTCTCAAGAATTAACTCTGGGGAGAGGCACCCCTGTAAACCAAAGCGGGTTCCGGTTGCCGCAGGGCATAGCTGGATCCCGGTCGATCGGCTTGGCTAACGTACAGCTCCGCCAATTGTCGAGCCAGGTTACGGATGCGCCCAATGTAGAGGGTGCGCTCGGCTACAGCAATGACACCACGAGCGTCGAGCAGGTTAAAGGTGTGGGAGCACTTGAGCACATAGTCGTAGGCGGGCAGGAGCAGAGACACGGCCAACCGATCCGGCAACACCTGTTTCTGCAGTTTCTGTTGGGTGGTTTCGATCAAACGCTTGGCCTCGGCTTCGTAGAGCCGGAACAATTCCAGTAGCATCTCCGGATCGGAATACTCGAAGTTGTAATAAGATTGCTCGACCTCATTTTGGAAATAGATTTGTCCATAGGTAATCCGTCCCAGAGAAGGATGCTCATTCCAGCAGAGATCGAAAACCGAATCCACCCCCTGCAGATACATGGCCAGGCGCTCTAGCCCATAGGTAATTTCTACAGAAACCGGGCGACAATCTTGTCCGCCCACCTGCTGAAAGTAGGTGAACTGGGTTACTTCCATGCCGTCCAGCCACACTTCCCAGCCCACGCCCCAAGCCCCCAAGGTGGGAGATTCCCAATCATCTTCCACAAAGCGAATATCGTGCTCTGCCGGATTCACGCCCAGAGCTTGCAGGCTATCCAGGTACACATCTTGAATGTCGTCGGGGGAGGGCTTGATCAACACTTGGTATTGAAAATAGTGCTGCAGGCGATTGGGGTTTTGACCGTAGCGTCCATCGGTGGGGCGGCGACAGGGTTCGACATAGGCCACTCGCCAGGGATCCGGCCCCAAGGCGCGCAAAAACGTGTGGGGGCTCATGGTGCCGGCGCCTTTTTCCAGGTCGTAGGGTTGTAGGATCAAGCAGCCCTGCTCCCCCCAAAACTGTTGCAGGCGAAAGATCAAGTCTTGAAAGGTGTGGGCTGACATGGCAAGGGTTGGGCAGAGATAGAGCAACCCCTATCCTACCAATCTCCTCCTCTCAGTCGAGCAGCTCTTCCCGATCAGCTGGATCCGAGTAGTCCCACTCGATGGGGGGCATTTGGTCGAAGGCTTGTTTGAGGGCGCTCTCCCACAGTTTGCGCATCTTGGCCAGGTAGGGATCCCCGGTGCGCAGGCGCAGACGGTGGGTGACCTTGAACTGATCCGCTTGCACCATCACCAAATCGATGGGGGGGCCGACGGAGATGTTGGATTTCATGGTGGAGTCGATGGAGAGGAGAGCGCATTTGGCCGCATCTGCTAGCGAGGTTTCGTAGGAGAGGGTGCGATCCAGGATGGGTTTGCCGTATTTGGTTTCCCCCACCTGCAAAAAAGGGGTTTCCGGGGTGGCCTGGATGCAGTTGCCCTGGCTGTAGATCAAAAAAAGGGCTGGCTCTTCGCCTCGGATCTGTCCCCCCAACAACAGGCTGCACTGGGCGTCGATGCCGTCTTTTTCCAGCCAGGGCCGGTCTTGCTCCTGAATGTAACGAATTTTGGATCCCAGGTAGCGGGCCACGTCGTAGAGGTGGGGAAAGGTGTGGAGATTGGTACTTTCCGGTTGGCGCAGATCCCGCTGCACTTCGGTCAAAACGCCCTGGGTGATGGACAGGTTGCCGGAGGTGCAGATCAAGATCACCCGCTCTTCGGGCACGGAAAAATCGAACAGCTTTTGGTAGGTGGAGACGTAGTCCACCCCGGCGTTGGTGCGGGAATCTGCCGCCATCACCAAGCCAAAGCGGGTGATGATGCCAAGGCAGTAGGTCATGAGGACGACGCGGCTCGGCTTTTTGATTGTAGAGGGTCAGGGGAAAGCAAATCCGATTTTGTGGCGGATTTCCTCTCGCAGGCGGGCGGTGATCGAGGCTTCGTCCAAATCGGCCAAAATCTGGGCTATGGCGGCTTTGGGGCCCTCTGGCCCCCAACTGGCCCCTTGGGCGAGGTAGCGGCGGGCGGACTCGCCGATGGCATAGCAGGAAAACCCGGCCAACACCGCCTGCGTCAGGGCCACGGAACCGTAGGCTCCCAGAGAGAATCCCCCCAGCAAGGTTTTTAAGGATCCCAGGCCCAACAGCGCCACCCACTCGCCGGCGCCCAGGCTGAGCATGCTGAGGATGATCTTCTGCAGCAGTTGTGTGGCTCCTGCAGTGCTCATGGGCCAGCCGTACAGGCGGGCCAGGCGCAGGATCAGGGTGACATCGATGGCCAGCCCTCCCAAGGTATCGAGCAGGGTGATGGGGTTGAGGGCAACCGCCAGCGCTTTGGTGCGGGCGGCTGAGGCGATGAGGTCTTGGGCTTGCTGGGCACGGGTTTGCAGCTTGCGCTCAATTACCTGCTGGTTAACCCGATCGGCAAACAGGAGGGCATTCAAGGCCAGCAGCGAACGCCCCTCCCGATGCAGGACTTCCAGGATTTTCTGGCGCAGCTCGTCCACCTGCGGGGATCCCACTTCCATTTGGGCAGCAAAGCTCCCATCCGGCCTTTGTACCAGGCGGGGCACGCGAGGGGAGGCCGCCACCATGACGATCTCGTTGGGAGAAAGGAGCTGCCGCACCCGTTCGTTGCGGATCTTATCGTAGATGGCCTGGCGATCCGCCTCTGGGTACTGGTCGATCTTGTTGAACACCAGCAGCATGGGCTTGCCCGCCTCCCGCAGGGTGGCCAGGGCCTCAAACTCCACCCGCGTCAGATCCCCGCAGACGACAAACAGGATCAAATCCGCCCGCTGCGCCACTTCTCGGGCCAGCCGCGCCCGCTCTTCGCCGTCTACTTCATCCAGGCCGGGGGTGTCGATCAGCTCCAGACGGGATCCCTGCCAATGGGCGACCTGTACCGACTGCACCGAGGAAGGGGGGAGGCGGGATCCCTGCAGGGATGTGCCAGAGAAGGAGGACTGGGGGCGGGTTTCCCAGCTGATGTTCCAAGTTGCCACTTGCTGGGTACGGGTGATGCCATGGGTGGGCCCCGTCTCAAAGACTGGCTCGCCCAGCAGGGCATTGAGCAGGGAAGACTTGCCTCGCCCCACCAGACCAAAGGCGGCGATGTGGATGACCTCGGTTTCCAGCTTGTCCAAGAGCGCTTGCAAGCTCTCCAACTCCCCTTCTAAGCCCGCGACCTCTTGGGGGCGCAGATCCAGTTGGGCCACCCACTGGCGCAGGCTGCGCTTGGCTTGTTGGTAGTTGAGGTCATCTTGTAGGGTGTTGCGGCGAGCCATGGCCGTAGCGCTCAATAGCGGTAGGAAGCAGCCCTTAAAAGACTCCACTTTGCTCTCGGGATCGGCAGGCTTCCCCACCGGACAGAGAGCTTCTCATCGGACAATACAAGGGACAATACAAGACGATCATAAGAGGAAGGGAAGAGCTAAGCTCAAAGCAAGGCGGCCTCAGCCGCCGGGATCCGCAACTCAAAAATCCGATATCCAAAACTTGGCAAGAGGAGGTTTTCCATGCCCAGGGCTATCTGGAATGGGGTAGTGGTGGCGGAGACAGACCGCTACGAAACCGTAGAAGGCAACATCTATTTTCCGCCGGAATCTCTGCGCCGGGAATACTTCCAGCCCAGCTCTACCCACACCACCTGCCCTTGGAAGGGGGAGGCCAGCTACTACACCCTCGTGGTCAACGGCCAGGAGAACAAAGATGCCGCCTGGTACTACCCGGATCCCAAACCCGCTGCGGCCAACATCCGGGGCTATGTGGCCTTCTGGAAGGGTGTCAAGGTGGAGCCCTAGCCGGAGCCGAGTTTGTCAACCGGGTATGATGGGAAGAGTGGGTTGGAGAGGCGATGCCATGCTGACCAATGGCCGGATCCTGTTTGGCGCGGCCCGGTGGGCGAGAAAGCTGGGCCTGGCCGGATTGAGCTTGGTGCTGTTGGGCTGCAGCCCCGCAGGTTTTCGCACCCCGCGTCCCAGCCTGACCAACAGTGGCCTCAACAGCATCTTCCCCGATGGGGAGCCTGCTTTCAACGGAGATGGCCGCTACCTGGTGTTTTCCTCGGCCCGCAGCGGCAGCCAGGATATTTTTCTCTACGACACGGTGGAACGTCGCTTGGTGGATCTGCCCGGCCTCAACTCCAGCGACGTGGCGGCTACCTCGCCCGACATCAGCGCTGATGGCCGCTACATCGTCTACGTGTCCAATGCTCTGGGCAAGTCTGAGATCTTCCTCTACGACCGGGAAACTCGCAGGATAGAAAACATCAGCAGCCGGGTGCCGGGAGATGTGCGCAACCCCACCATCAGCGGCGATGGCCGGTTTATCGCTTTTGAGAGCAACGGCCAAGGACAGTGGCACATCGAGATTTTCGACCGGGGGCCGGCGGCCAGCACGCGTCCAACCTCACCTTCTTCCCCCAATGCTGACGACAATCCCTGAGGGGATCCTCAAGCTAGGATAGACCCCCCTGCTTTGCAAGAGTTGTTGCATGTCGATTTCCCTCGCCCAGCGACTTCAGCCCCTCGGCGGCAATGTGTTTGACCAAATGGATCGAGCCAAGCGAGAGGCTCGTCGCTCTGGCCTGGATGTGATCGATCTGTCTCTGGGATCCTCCGATCTCTTTCCCCCTTCAGACTCCTTGGCGGCCATTCAATCGGCTCTGTCGGATCCCTCTACCTATGGCTACACGCTGTTTCACGACACGGCGGACTTTCGGACGGCCTGCGCCAAGTGGTACATGGGGAAGTTCGGCCTGGAGATCGATCCGGAAACAGAGGTGCTGCCGTTGATCGGATCCCAGCAGGGGACGGCCCTCTTGCCCCTGGCTTTGCTCAATCCTGGCGATGTTGCCTTGGTCGCCGATCCGGCCTATCCCTCTCATGCGGGCGGGATCCATCTGGCGGGCGGGATCCCCTACTACCTGCCCCTGCGGGCGGAAAACCGCTTCTTGCCCCGCTGGGATCGGATCCCGGAGGCAATCTGCCGGCAGGCACGGTTGCTGGTGCTGAACTACCCCCACAACCCCACCACTGCCACCGTCACCCCGGAGTTTTGGCAGGAAACCCTACAATTCTGTCAACAGCACGACATCGTTCTGGCCCACGATTTTCCCTATGTGGACTGGCGTTTCGACGGCCAGGTAGCCCCTTCCGCGCTGCAGGCGGATCCCGATAAAACCCGCACCATCGAGTTTTTTTCTCTCTCCAAGTCCTATCACATGGGGGGATTCCGGGTAGCCTACGCCATTGGCAGCCGGGAGCTGATCCGAGCCCTGCGGTGGGTGAAATCCACCATCGACTTCCATCAGTACCAGGGCATTCTGCGGGGGGCAGCAGCGGCTTTGGCAGTTCCCGATAGTTTTTTGGAGCGCTGGCGGCAGGTGTACCGAGAGCGACGGGATATAGCTGTGGCGGCTCTACACCGCATCGGTTGGCCTGTGCCTTTGCCGGAGGCCACCATGTATCTGTGGGCGCCTTTGCCGGAGTTTTATCGCGGCTCTTCTGCCCAGTTTTGTTTGGACTTGGTGAGAGCCACAGGGGTTGCCCTGTCTCCGGGTTCTGGCTTTGGCCCCAGTGGGGAAGGCTATGTCCGCTTTGCTTTGGTGGTCGAGGGATCCCGTCTGGAGGAGGCAGTGGGACGGATCGAGGCGTTTTTGTCCCGGTGCATTTCCTAAATCCCAAACATCAATCCCAAACATCGAGCATCCAGCTCTCGGTTGGTTGTGCTCGCCCACCCTCGGGCAATCTAAGTCAGGATAAGAGTAAGAGTGTTATCCAAGTTGAGTGGGCATGGAGAAGGAAACGCTCGACAGTTTTTTGTCCATCCGTGGGGTGATGGGGGTGGCGCTCTTGAGTCGGGCAGGTCGCCCTTTCTTCTACCGCTCTTTTCAGGATTTGGATAGCCGACAGCAGCAAGCCCTTACCGAAGGGCTGTTTCAAGTTTTGGAGACCATGCCCCCAGGACTTGACTATTTTGACTTTCAGTTTGCCGAGCAGCGGGTTTTCGTTTACCCCCTTGGGCCGGAATGGGTGCTGCTGGTGGCGGTGAATGACGATCTGGTGATGCCGGTTTACACCTTGGCCGTGAACCGCCTGCGAGCCGAGCTGCAGCAGGATACGCCAAAGGGCTTGGCCACCTTTCGTCTATTTACCAGCCAGGCAGAGGCAGGCCGGAACGCTACCCAGCCCAGTTCCGCTCCTGTGGCGGGCCCGCGCATGGAGATGGATGTCTTCGTGCAATCTCTGAACCGTCTCTGCCAGATTACAACCGGCTATTTGGGCAAGGCGGTGATCGTCAACTATTGGAAGGCAGCACGGCAGGAAGTGGTGGAACGCCAGGGATCCAAAGCAGAATGGCTGAACCAGTTCGAGATCGAGCGCAGCGGCCAGATCCACTACCGGGGATCCCTCAAGGAACTGGACGAATCTCAGCAAAGGGTGCTACGGGATTGGGTGCTCGCTTTTTTCCGTCGCTGTGAAGAGGTAATCCACGATTTTCGCAACTTGATCAAATCGACAGAACTGGGCCTATGAAAAAGGGGCAGGCTTTTTCCTAAGTAGGGCTATCGGCGAACTCTACCCGGCTCTTGGTCGAGGAAAATCCAGGCTAAGCTATGACCATGATCAACCCGGATCGCGCCAGGTGCAGACAAGATCCCTGCCTGGGGATGTCCCTTCTTGTCGCCGCAAGCCGACCCAGCGAAAGATCCGCTTTGCTACCCCGATGCCGCCGGATCCCTCGTTACTATGGGGTTGCGGCACTCTACGCGAAGGAGTCGCTATGCTGAGAATCGTCACCCAGCTAGCCGAGGCTGAAGCCGAGCTCAGACGGATCTCGGAGCGCACTCAGGCTGACCAGAACCTGCACCGCGAAGCAACTGTGCGGGAGATCCTGCAAGCGGTACGCCGTCAGGGGGATCGGGCCCTGCTGACCTATACGGCTGAGTTCGACCAGGTGGAGCTGAGCGTTGCCGAGCTGAAGGTGTCTGGGGCCGAGCTGGAGGCGGCTTACCAGGCGGTGTCTCCGCAATTGCTTTCAGCCCTACGGCTGGCCAAGCAGCGCATTGAGGCTTTTCACCGGCAGCGGGTGCCCAGCAGTTGGGTGAGCTTTCCCGGCCCTGAGATCGTCTTGGGCAAGCAATACCGCCCTGTGGATCGCGCCGGCCTCTACATTCCGGGAGGGCGAGCCGCCTATCCCAGCACGGTGTTGATGAACGCCATCCCGGCCCAGGTGGCGGGGGTGCCCGAGATTGTGATGGTGACGCCACCGGGATCCGACGGCTCGGGGGGCAAGGGGATTAGCCCGGCCATTTTGGTGGCCGCCCAAGAAGTAGGCATCCACACCATCTATCGCGTTGGGGGGGCTCAGGCAATAGGGGCTTTGGCCTACGGCACCGAGACCATCCCCAAGGTGGACGTGATCACCGGCCCCGGCAACATCTACGTAACTTTGGCCAAAAAGCTGGTGTACGGCACGGTGGGGATCGACTCGCTGGCCGGGCCATCGGAGGTGTTGATCATCGCCGACGAGAGCGCCAACCCCCTTTATGTGGCTGCCGATTTGCTGGCCCAAGCCGAGCACGATCCCTTGGCGGCGGCCATCCTTCTGACCACCGATCTCCAGCTGGCCCAGCAGGTGCAGCAGGCGGTGGCCACCCAGATGGAGGCCCATCCCAACCGTCTGATGGTGGAAAAGTCGGTGGTGAATTACGGGCTGATTGCGGTGGTGCCGGATCTGACGGCGGCGGTGGCTTTGTCCAACCTGTTTGCGCCAGAGCATTTGGAACTGCAGGTGGCAGATCCCTGGGCTTTGCTGGATCCCATTCGCCATGCGGGGGCCATTTTCTTGGGCCACCATACTCCGGAGGCGGTAGGAGATTACCTGGCTGGCCCCAACCATACCTTGCCCACCGCCGGTGCGGCCCGCTATGCCTCGGCTTTGGGGGTGGAAACTTTCCTAAAGCATTCCAGTCTGATTCAATACAGCTCAGCGGCTTTGCGGGAGGTGGCCAGCGCCATTCAGGCTCTCACACAAGCGGAAGGGTTGCCCGCCCACGGCCAGTCGGTACAGGTGCGGTTGGCGGAGGAGCGCTAATCAAGCCCTGGTCGCAGTTAGCTAGACCGCCGGGAAGCCCCACCCTCTGTTAGTGACTAGTGGCTAGTCACTATCCACTCACCACTATCCAGGGTGAGGGTCGGGATAAAAGGCGAGGACACGATCCCTATCGGGATCCCTTTGGGGCTGTTCGGGATCGCTTCCAAGCGCTGCGGCAGGAGTGGATGTTTTTGCTCGAGCAGAAACGGTTGGGGTTGTGGGATCACAGCCAATGGATGGAGCAAATAGAGCGGGTGCAGGGATCCCTGGCGGCCTTGGCAGCGGATCCCACCCCGGAAGCCCTGGAACAAGCCCGTCAGCAACTGGGCAACTTGAAAACCAATCTTGCCACTTGGATGCGGCTGGAATCTCTGCGCAACCCCTATCGAGTTCAAGTTTGGGGCAACCGTCTCGCGGCTTTGGAGATGATGCTGCGCTACGGAGAGCAAACCCTGATGAGGGCATGAAGCTCCCCTCTTGCGGGATGGGGATCCCATCTATCCCCAGAACCGAAAAAAACTGTTATGGGGTATCTTTCGGCATTTCCTCTGCGGGGTCAGGCCCTGCATCCGGCTCCTTGGGGAGAGCAGAGTCCTCAGGGCTGGGCAAGGACTCTGTCCTGCTGGCGCGAACCGCTTCCGGGGAGGTTTCTGGCTCCTCGTCATCGCTACGCGACGCTTCTGGGAACCCGTCAGCAGTGTGTGGCGCTGAAGCGGGCTGAGCAGCAACAGGTTCAGGAGCAGAAGGAGGAGGTGCAGCTGGGATCCCGGCTTCTTCTGCAGGAACAACCGCAGGTGGCTGAGCAACTTCTTTTTCCTTTTGCTGTTCGTAGCGGCGACGTTTGTTGCCCTCATCCACCAGCACGTACACCAGGCTGAGGAGAGAGAGCCCTGCTGTTCCAACCAAAACCCAGAGTAAGTTGTTGTCTATGGTCATGGGTTGAGCTCCGTCAAACGCTGCTGGCGATGGAGGGATATTGCTCCTTAAGGCTTGATCTTACCGTTGAAGCCGCTCTGCCAAATCCTTCTGCCAAATCTTAAAGATTGGAAAGGTTGGGTTCACAGTTTTGTTGTTTTGTGTGTCATGCGCTATCTCAAGTTCTACAAGCCCTATGGCGTGCTCACCCAATTCACCGACCGAGAGGGACGGCCCACCCTCCAGTCTTTTATCCCGGTGCCCAGGGTTTATCCGGTGGGGCGACTGGATCGCGACAGCGAAGGGCTGCTCCTGCTGACCGATGATGGTCGCCTCAATGCCCGCTTGATCGATCCCAAGTTCGGCCATGAGCGCACCTACTGGGTTCAGGTGGAAGGGATCCCCACCCCCCAAGCCCTGCAACAGTTGCAACAGGGGCTGATCATCCAAGGGCGAAAAACGCGCCCGGCCCAGGTTAAGGTCTTGGCTGAGGAACCCACCCTGCCGCCACGGGATCCCCCCATCCGCTTTCGCCGCTCCATCCCCACCACCTGGCTGGAACTGACGCTGCGGGAGGGTCGCAATCGCCAGGTGCGCCGCATGACTGCTGCTGTTGGGATCCCAACTTTGCGGTTGGTTCGAGTTGGACTGGGGCCCCTCTCTCTGGCGGGGCTTGCTCCTGGCCAGTGGCAAGATCTCAGTGAGGTAGAACTGGCCCAACTGCGGCAATATTGTTTTTCTCAAACCATTAGAGTCATTTCAAGTTAGATTAAGACGCTTCCTATTCGCTCGGCAGTGAGGAGCTGGGAAGCAAGACAACGGAACAGTTTTATTCCCTCTTAAATGACTATAAACTAGGACACTGCATCCACACCTAAGACGTTGAACGCACAGGGCCGGAAGGCTTTTCTCCGTAGCTTAGGCGTTTCACCCTAACCTGAAATGACCATAACTTAACTCACATTGATCATTACTGAGCATTTGATCACTACATTGTTAATGATTGCCCTATGATTGCCCTTGTTCCCAATTGTTCTTGAGCCCACTCAGTCGGGCATGAGGGCGTGGGCGCGCTTGCCACCATTGGGGTAGAGAAGGGCCCGCTTGGGGCCGTGGATGGGATCCTCGACGATAATCGTCTGGTCGCGGCTGGCCCCCAGAGAAACAATGGCAATCGGCACCTGCATCAACTGTGCCAAAAACTTCAGGTAATCATGGGCTTCGGGGGGCAAGTCTTGGATGGAGCGGCAATCTTTGGTGGAACATTTCCAGCCCGGCAGGGTTTCGTAGATGGGTTTGCACTGGGCGAAAACCCGGGCATCGCTGGGAAAGTGACGAATTTCCCGCCCCTGGTACTCGTAGGCCACGCACACCTTGATCTCATCCAAGCCATCCAGCACATCCAGTTTGGTGATGGCCAGGCAGTCTAGGCCATTGATTCGCACCGCGTAGCGCCCAATTACCCCGTCAAACCAGCCGCAGCGCCGTTGTCGCCCTGTGGTGGTGCCAAATTCAGCACCGGTTGCCCCCAGGTACGCCCCGATCTCATCTTTGAGCTCGGTGGGGAAAGGGCCTTCGCCAACGCGGGTGGTGTAGGCTTTGGCCACCCCGATCACCCGGTCAATGCTGGTGGGGCCGATCCCAGCGCCAATACAAGCGCCACCGGCAATGGGATGGGAGGAGGTGACGTAGGGGTAGGTGCCGTAGTCGAGATCCAACAGGGTGCCTTGAGCCCCTTCAAACAGGATGTTCTCCCGATCTTCGATGGCTTGGGTCAGAAGCAGGGCAGCGTCGGTAACATAGGGGCGCAGCCGCTCGGCATAGGCCAGGTATTGCTCGATAATTGGCTCGGGATCCAAGGGCGGCAAGTTATAGATCTTTTCCAGCAAGACATTTTTGTAGGGAATGGCCCAACTGAGGCGTTCCCGCAACTGGTCAGGGTACATCAAGTCCACAACGCGAATGCCCATGCGCTCTGCCTTGTCGGCATAGGTGGGGCCAATACCCCGTCCGGTGGTGCCCAGCTTGTAGATGCCGCGCCGCTCCTCTTCTGCGATGTCGATGACCCGGTGGTAGGGCAGGGTAACGTGGGCTGTTTCGGCAATGAACAGGTTGTCGGTGGAAATGCCCAATTGATGCAGTTGGTCGATCTCGGCCAGCAGAACCTCGGGATCGATCACCGTGCCGCTGGCGATGATGCAGCGTTTGTCGGGGTAGAGAATGCCAGAGGGGATCAAGTGTAGCTTGAAGGTTTGGCCCCCCACCACCAGGGTATGCCCTGCATTCACCCCACCTTGATAGCGGACGACCACATGGGCCTTTTCACTGAGGAGGTCGGTGATCTTCCCTTTTCCTTCATCGCCCCACTGGGCACCGACAACCACGACGTTTGCCAAGAGCTTCTCCTACAGTCCGTAGATGGCACAAAAAATCCCCTTTGCGGGGGTTGCTGCACTAATCTACCGCATCGCTCCGGGCGATGTTGAGAGATCAGGACAAAAAGATTAACAATCGATTAACTTTTCTCCGGCAGGGGACAACGTGGAGATGAACGGGATCCCCGAACCCTCTGGCAAGCCAACAGAGATTCCCCAGTTGCCCTCGCCTTCAGCTCCCCGGCTTGAACAGGCCAATGGCCGTGACCTGGTTGGATCCCACCTCAAAGGCAAAGGCCAGGCCCAGGGCATCGTAGTTGACGTAGTAGCGGTCGTCGCGCAGATATTCTCGGCTTCCCTTGGGATAGGGTACCACCTCGTTGTAGCCGTTCTCGCCGGGCCCGCCGTAAACGGCGATCACTTCCGAATAGGTGGAGCCGATGCGGATCCCTTCGCCGGTCATGGCTTCCGGGTGGGTGGTGTAGATGCGGTTGGCGAAAAAGCTATCCACAATGCCCGGATGACGGTAGGTGAAGAGGATGTAGTCTTGTAGGTAAAAGATCTTCAAGTCGCTGTTGGGCTGAAACACATTGGCTCCAGAGGCCGCTGGGATCTGATCGACATTGCCCAGCAGGTGGGTATCGACGTTGCGGGTATCCATGCCCAGCTCAAAGCGACCGACTCGACCCTCTTGCACCAGCACTGTAGGCCGTGGGGGCAGGGCAGGTCGCCGGGGGGGCAAGGCCAGCGCTTGCAGGCCGGCATTCAGCCAAGCATTGTCACCTCCTTCCACGGTCTGCAAGGGCACCAGACCCCGCTCCAAAGAGCGACCATCTCCTGTCTTCCAGGTGGCCACGGCCAGTTCCACCGCCGCGCCGGAGGGAAGGGCAAAGAAGCGGGTTTGTCGTTCGCTGCCCTGGGTGGGCTGCCCCAAAATGAGGGTGCTGCCGCTGGCTCCCAACTGGGCAGCCAGGAGGGTGGCCCCCTGGCGGGTGTTGCCATCCACCAGAACGGCCAACGGGATCCCGGCGGCAATGGGCAGATTTTCGCTGTTCCAGAGGGTGGGCTGCCCGAATCGGTCTTCGGTAATCAGCAGCGGCTGGACGGAGCGGGGCAGAAATAGGCGCGCCACATCGGCCACCACTTGGGGGTCGTAGCCCACAGCTCCGCGCAGGTCGAGGACAATGCCCTGGCTGTAGTCTTGGGTGTAGAGGGTTTGGCGGATCTGCTGAGCCGTGGCTGGGGTGAGATCCGGCACTGCCAAATAAACCTGGCGCGGGCCAATCCCGCGGGCTTGTACGGGAGGACGGGGACGGTTGAGCAAGTCCTTGAAAGCTTGCGGATCCCAGAAGCGATCGGCGGGATCCCCATACTCCCGCAGGATCTCTTGAATGAACTCGTACTCCACCTCAATGGGGGGGCGGGGATCCCCGTAGCTTCGGGCCAACAGGCGGGTGTAGAGGTCGTTGTAACTAACCGCAGCAGCTTGGCTGCCCGCCCCCCAAGACTCGTTGATGAACAATCCCACCAGATGGCGGAGATCCAGCCCGACCGGCTCACGGGGAAGCGAAGGAGCTGCCTGGATCCCTGGATCGGGAAACGAACCTTGGGGATCCGAGGGCATGATGGGCACAGGAGGCAAGGCCGATTGGCCCACGGCGCTGCCGGGCGAGATCCCGGCGATCAGGGTGAGGATCCCCCAAGCCCCAAGTACGCGCGCAAATCCCTTCATGGCAGCCTGCCCTCTTGCAGATGTTGCGAATAGGATAAACCCTAAACGCTCCCCTTTGCCACTGCCAGCAGTGGTAGATATCTATTTTTTGCGACTTGGAACACTAGGGGCTGCGCCCCCTTGCTTTTGAAGGAAATGCCCTCAGCCAGAAAATCCCCAGCGCATTCACTTGCCTTTTTTGTCCTTTTTGCTCGGCTTGGGCTTTTCTGCTGCCGGGATCTCTGTAGCGGTCTCTGCCGCTTTCTCCTCAACTGGGAGCGTTGCCTCTGCCGCAGAGGCTGAGACGGTTTCAGCAGGGGATGCTTCTACAGCCTTTTCTGTAGCTGGCTCGGCTTCCGCAGCTGCAGCTTCTCCATCCGTTTCCGCCCCCGTAGCCGTCTCTGATGAGGATTCAACGGCCTCAGGGATCCCAGATACCTCTGCTTCTGGCTCATCGGCCTCAAACTCGGCCTCTGGCACTGCAACCTTCTCCTCCGAGCCTGCCAAAGAAGTGGGCGCCTGGGTTGGATTCCCCTCGCTATCGACCCAGTTGACCGTGGTCTGAGACTTCAGCCAAGCCATCACCTTGTTGGTCAGCAAGCTTTCATAGACGGCTTGGCGTACTCGGCGTACTCGTTCCCGATCCAGCTTTTGGCCTTGCTGGGCATAGGCCGCCATCACCTCTTCCACCTCCACGTCCAACTCCGTGGAACCTACGGCAATTTGCTCTTGCCGAACGATGGCGCTCAGGGCCAAGGTGCGCCGCAGCCGGTCGATGGCTTCGGGTCGGTGGCGCTCTTTCAACTGGTTAAGGGTTTCGGGAGGCAACTCGGACAAGAACTTACGGAGCTCCCCCGGCTTGATGCCTTCCTGCCGCAGGGCCTGGAGACTCTGGGCCAGCAGTTGTGTCGTTTCTTGTTCGATGAGGGTTTCCGGCAAATCCACCTCAGTAGTCTCCAAGATGGCGTTGAGGATGGCGGTTTCCAGGTTCTCCTCAGATTGTATCAGGGCATCCTGTTCGAGGCGCTTTTGCAGGTGTTCCCGCAACTCGGCTACCGTTTGGAAGCTGCTGATCTCTTGCACAAAGGCATCATCCAATTCGGGCAGCTCTTTGGCCTTGATCTCCCTCAGGCAGACAGTGAAGGTAACCGTTTTCCCGGCCAACTCTTTTCTGAAGTAGTCGTCGGGGAAGGTGGCTGCGATCTCCTTGGTTTCGTCGAGCTGCATGCCCACGATGCCCGCCACAAAACCGGGGATGAAGTTGTCTTCCTTGAGTTCCAGCTGGAAGTCCTGGGTGGTCATCTCGTCGAGGGGATTGCCTTCTGCATCGCGGGCCTCAAAATCGATCACCACCACATCCCCCAACTGACCAGGCCGATCTTCTACCGGCAAGAGGGTGGCCCGCTGATCCCGCCATCGGTCGATGAGCTGGTCAATTTGCTCAGGCTTGACGTCAACACGGGTTGCCGTAACGGTCAGCCCTTTGTATTGGCCAACGCGGGCTTCGGGGTACACCTCAACATATCCTGAGAAGCTGAAGTCTGCTTCGGGGTTGAACTGAGCCAAGAGCTGACCCACCTCATCATCCAGCTCGAACCGACTGATGGGGGTGAGCTGAGCTTCCTTGAAAGCCTGTTGAATGGCCTCGCTGATCAGGTCATCCACAGCACTGGCCATGATGCGCTCGCGGCCCACCTGCCGCACAACAAGATTGCGGGGGGCCTTGCCCTTGCGGAATCCCGGAATTTGGATATTCTGCTCCAGTTGACGCAAGGTTTTTTCGTAGGAGCGCTTCACCCGGTCGGCTTCTACCACGATTTTGAGACCGACCCGGCTGCCAGGGCGTTTTTCTTGGATAACCTGCATAGGAAGTATGAGCTAGGGAGAGGGGCAAGTAGAAGTTCAATTCTACCTCAACGGCCTGTGGGTCAACCTGGGAATTTTAGGCAGGGGATCCCTCGGTGGCCACTTCTTTCACATCCTGGATGTCCTCTTGGGGTTCGGCACGCTTGCTGGGAGGCAGTTGCTTCACTTTGGCTTCCAGCTCCACCACCATTTCCTTGAGTTCGGTGATGGTGACCTCCTTCTCCTGCAGTTGCCGATTTTTTTCCCGGGCTTCGATGCTGAACTGTACGCGCATCCAGAGGCTATACAGCCAGGCGAGGGCGGCCCCAATCCCGGCAGATGCCAGAAGTTCCATCACCAGAGGGCTTTCAACGCTGACGCCGGGGGCAAAAGTAACCGTGACCGGGGTGGCGTTTTGCATGGCAAAGAGGGCAATGGCCAGGAGGGCTGAAAACAAGATCAGGTAGTTGAACAGTCGCATCGTTTTTCTCCTCGAAGGGATCCACTACGGCTTGCCAGCACCAGAATACCCATAAACTCGGGCCGGTTTTTGAGAAAAATTCCCTCAGAAAAACCAGCCATAACTGTGTAAGCCTTTGCCCAGAAAGTTGACCCCCAGGTAACATACCCAAACCACTCCAAAACCCAAGCTGGCCAAGAGGGCGGGGCGTCTGCCTTGCCAGCCTTTGGTGATGCGGGCATGCAAATAGGCGGCAAAGACCAACCAGGTAATCAAGGCCCAGGTTTCTTTCGGATCCCAGCTCCAGTAGGTACCCCAGGCTTCGTTGGCCCAAACGGCGCCGGCAATAATGCCGATGGTGAGCAGGGGGAACCCCAGCCCGATCAGCCGGTAGCTGGTGTTGTCCAAGATTTCTGCCAGGCTCAGCCGTTGCCAGGGGATCCCTTCGGGGGCCGGTTGGGGGGGGAGTTCAGCGGACGAGGGGGCAGGACGGGGGGAGCGGAGGCCGGCGTAGGCCAGTTCTGAAGCCGGGGAAGGCAGGGTGGCTTCCGCCCATTCGGGATGGGTTTGGGGTTGGGGAGGGCGAAATTGCAGGCCGAGGGAGTTGCCCTTGAGATGCACTTCCTGACCGCGAGTGACGATGAGAAAGCTGATGGAGAGAAGGGATCCCACCAGCAGCGCCGCGTAGGCCAGCAACATCACAGTCACGTGCATCATCAGCCAGTTGGATTGCAAAGCCGGCACGAGGGGCTGGGCTACCTGCATATCTTCCGGCAGCACCAAGGCAGCAAAGGCTACGATCCCGGTTACAACTGGGGCGGTCATGACCCCCACCCAGCGGCTGCGGCTCCAGTGGAGGGCCAGCAGGTGCAAAGCGGTGATCCCCCAGGCCAGGAAAAACAAAGACTCGTACAGATTACTCAAGGGGAAGTAGCCTGCATCGATCCAGCGGGCCGTCAACAGGGCGGCCATCGTCAAGTTTGCCCCGATCATCCCCGCTAGGCCCAATTCGGCCAAAAGCTGCACCTGGGGAAAAGCTGCCCCACCCCAGTAGAACAGCATGGCCCCCAGAGAAATGGCAAACGCCACGTTGTTGAGCAGAGCTTGCCACTGGGCCAGATCCATGCCCGCAAGAGCTGTTATCGCCAACAGAGCCATACACGACCTCAAAAGTGTCTCCGACCCGGCTGGAGCCAGGCCAGTTGATCCCATTCTAGGGCGGGGGAAGGGATCTTCCCCAAAGGACACATGCTGGTAATGTGGGGATGGCTTGTCTGCGGCTCGGCAGGATACAAAGAGCATTGGGATGTAAGGCTCATGCAAGAACACGCGGGAAATGCCAGGTTGAGAAGGTGGGGGTTGTTGAGATGGTGGATCTGTCTGTTGACCGCCCTCGTTTTGGCCTCTTGTGGGGGATCCCCGCCTGAACCCCCGCAGGAACAGCTTCCCCAGCTAGAGCGCGTGCCGGTTCCCCCGGAGATTGCCAAGCTGGATGCCCATTTGCAGTATTGTCGCCCGCAAGTTCAGATCCTCAGCCCCAAGCCAGGTGAGGTGTTGTTAGAGCGGCAGGTAACCGTTCGCTTCGCGGTGCAAGGGTACCCACTTTTCAAAGATCCGCAATTGGGTCTTGGCCCTCATCTGCACGTGGTGCTGGACAACCGGCCCTACATCGCCCATTACGATGCCGATGCTCCCCTCGTTTTCAAGGATTTGGAGCCGGGATCCCATACTCTGCGGGTGTTTGCCGGCAAACCTTGGTACGAGAGCTTCAAAAACTCTGAAGCCTACGCCCAGGTCAGCTTCCACGTGCTGGCTCCCACCCCCGAGTACGTGCCGCAGCCGCAACTGCCCCTGCTCACCTACAACCACCCCACCGGCAGCTACGGGGCCGAGCCGATCCTGGTGGATTTCTGGCTGGCCAACGCCCCGGTGCGGGAGAGCCTGCTGACCGACTTGCCCCGCGATTGGCGGATCCGCTACACCCTCAACGGCCAGTCCGGCCTGCTGGATCGCTGGGAGTCCTTTTATCTGAAGGGCTTGAAACCCGGTCGCAATGTGATGGTGGTGGAGCTGGTGGACAGCAAAGGGGATCCCATCCGCAATGTGTTCAACAGCGCCGCCCGCGAGATCACCTACACCCCTGGCGGCCAAGATACCCTCTCCAAGCTGGTTCGGGGGGAGCTAAAAGCCGAAGAGGCCCTGGCCATCGTCCAGCCCCAGCCCACCCCTACCCCAACTCCGACACCGGAGCCCACCCCAACTCCGACACCGGAGCCCACCCCAACTCCGACACCGGAGCCCACCCCGACTCCAGAACCCACGCCCACTCCTACTCCGACGCCAACGCCCACTCCGACGCCCACACCCACACCCACTCCGACTCCAACACCCAGCCCGACGCCCACACCCACACCCACTCCGACTCCAACGCCAGAGGCGACGCCCACGCTTGCACCTCGTCGCCAGCCGCGCTTTCAACTGGGCCGCCCCCGTCCGACACCAGAGGGGATCCCGGCTGTTCCAACGCCACCGCCCGTGGTGGCCACTCCCGAACCTGAGCTTACGCCTGAGCCCAGCCCAGAGCCCTCTCCGCAAGCTGTGCCCACTTCAACTCCCCAGCCTGTGGCTACGCCTTTGCCGCGCGTGACCCCCATTCCCTTCCAGGAGCGGCGGGTGCGCCAGCAGGGGTTGCGGCTTTTCCCGCCGGGACTCCACAGTCCAACCTTGCCAGGTGAGCAATAGCGGGACGGAGTCCTTGAGTTGATAGAAAGTTGATAGAATGCCCTTCGCGCAGCGGGCCGTGGGCCTCACTGTTTCCCCGATGCCGCTCTGCCTGGGTGCGCAGTTGCCAGTTGTCGCGTTCTCACACCGGTCAAGCGCGAGGAGCGTGGAGCGACGGGAAAGAATCCCCCGGCTCTAGCCGTGGGGAGAACGTCGATTCCTGCCCAATGGAAGGGCCGGTCGTGTGGCTAAGCTGATGGGGTTGAGCCAAGCCAGGAGCATTGCCCCCTCAACCTTCTCGCACCGATTGCGGTCGCGGAATGGGATCCTGGTTTTCCGCCTGGGTGGAGCTTTGGATCCCGTTCTCTCCACTTTCCAACTTGAGCAAGGGCCGCAATCGGGATCCCTGCCAGGGATCCAGGACATCCCGAATTAGCACCTCCTGAATCCACACCTGCAGGATTGCCGCCAAAGGCACGGCCAGGAACAGGCCCAGCACCCCAAAGAAAAAGGCTGAAGTAACTTGAGCTACTAGGGTTAGGGCGGGCAGGAGCGACACCTGTCGGGACATAACGATGGGGGTGAAGACGCTGCTTTCCAACTGCTGGATCAGGATATACAGCCCCAGCACTGCCAAGGACTTCCAAGGGGCATCCGTGAGGGCTACCAGCATGGGGGCTACCACGCTTAAGGTGGGGCCGATATTGGGGATGAAGTTGAACAATCCCGCCAGCACCGCATTGGCCAAGATCAGGGGCACCCCCAAAATCCACAGCCCGATCCCACTCAGCAGCATCACCAAGGTGCTGGTAAACAGGATCCCCATCAGCCAGCCCCGCAGCGCCAGCTCACAGCGCTTGAGGATGTAGCGAATGCGGGGACGGTAAAAGGCCGGGAAAACCGAGACAAAAGCGCGACTGTAGGCTTGGGGATCCGCCAACAACAAAATGGTGAGGATGATTACAAACAATAGGTTGAGCAGGGTGCCAAAAAAGGCAGTGAAGGACTCGGAGAAAAAGTCGCGCACCTGTCGCACCAACTCGGTGGCCTGGGGCACCAAGCTATTGGCCAATTCCCGCAGCGTCGGCAGCTCAATATCCGTCGGCAAAGAGAGAATCAAGCTCTCGAACAGCCGCTGCGCTTGCACGATCCCGGCGGGCACCCCATCGGTAAACAGCCGCCGCAACTGCTCCGCCAGGGGGGGCACCACGATTAGCCCCACCAAGATCGCGGCCACCAAAACCGTCAAACTGGTGATGACAATTGAGGGGCCACGCCGAAAGCCGTAGCGCTGTGGGATCTGGGCCAAGGTATCCAATGCTACTGCCAACACAATGGCCGCGAACACCAACAGCAGGATCTGCCGGATCTGCCAAAGCAGAACTAGCAGGCCCAACAGCGCCCCTAGCCCCAGCCACTGGGCGAAGGTCACCCGCCAGCTCACCTCCTCTCTCGCCCGGTTGTCGCCTATTCTAGATGGGATCCCGACAAGTCCCATCGCTATTCGAGAACCCTAAATGCGCGATCCTGTCCCTTCAGAAGTGACTTTAGCCGCCCGCAGCAGTGGGATGGAGTTTTTGCTCACGGATGAAGCTCCCCTGCTCTCGGTGGGGGGAGTGTCCCGTTATTTGAAATCGCTGCTGGCCGGGGATCCCTACTTGGTCAGGCTGTGGGTGAGCGGGGAAGTCTCCAGTTGCCAGCGCAACCGCAATGGCCACCTGTTCTTGACCCTAGTCGATCCGGAAACCGGTGACGTTCTCAAGGGGGTGGTCTGGCAGGGCCAAACTTCCAGGCTCAGCTTCTGGCCGGAAGTGGGGCAACAGGTGCTTGCCCTTGGGCAACTTGGCATCTATAGCGGCGGCAGCCACTATCGCCTCGTCATCTGGCAATTGCTGCCTGCCGGGGAAGGGCTGTTGGCGTTGCGATTTCAACAGCTCAAGGCCCGCCTCAGTGCTGAGGGCTTGTTCGATAACCAACGACCTCTGCCTGTTCATCCCCAGTGCATTGCCGTCGTCAGTTCCCCCCACGCTGCCGGCTGGGGAGATATTCGGCGCACCCTCAACCAGCGCTACCCCGGGCTACGGGTGCTGTTCTCCCCAGCTCAAGTGCAAGGGGAGGCGGCCCCGGAATCAATTGTGCGGGCCATTCGCCGGGTGGAACAGGATGGGCGGGCGGAAGTGCTTCTTTTGGCGCGGGGCGGTGGAGCCAGCGAAGATTTGGCCTGTTTTAACGATGAGCGGGTGGTGCGAGCCATTGCCGAATGTCGGATCCCGGTGGTCACCGGGATTGGCCACCAGCGGGATGAAACCCTGGCTGACTACGCTGCCGACTACGCCGCCCATACCCCAACGGCAGCTGCCGAGCGGATCGTGCCGGATCTGGGGGAATTGCAGCGTCAGGGATCCCAGTTGCGCCAGAAGTTGATCGAACGCACTCGCCAAGCTTTGGAAAGGGCCCAGCAGCGTTTGCAGCAGGCCCAACACCACCTGGCTTACGTACATCCAGAGCGGCTGTTGCAACAGGCTCAGGATCGCTTGACCCAACACCAACATCGCCTGCTCCAAGCCGTGCGCCATCGCTTCCAGCAACGCCAACAGCACCAACAGGCCCTGCAAGATCGCCTCCAAGCGCTCGATCCCGAAGCCATTCTGAAACGGGGCTATGCCTTGGTGCGAGATGAAGAGGGATCCCTGATCCGCACCCATCGCCTGCCTCCCCAAACCCGCCTGATGATACAACTGGCCTCGGGAAGCCTATGGGTACGAGTAGAGGAGAGCCATGAGCCGCCGCAAACGTGAGGAGCCGTGGCGCTATGAAGCAGCCATTGCCGAAGTGGAAACTTTGATTGCCCAGATTGAGTCGGGGGAACTGGATCTGGCCGAGGTGGTGGAGCGCTTTCAACAGGCCGCCCAAACCCTGAAAACCTGCGCGGACTTTTTAGAGCAAAAGCGGCAGCAGGTGGAGATCATCATCGAGCAATTGGGCCAAGAGGAAGAAGACCTGCCCGAATCATAGGGATCCCACCTGATCATTCCCCCTGCACTGCTGTCGCCATTCTGCTTCACTATGGATGGTCGTTGGATGGTTGTCTTTATCCTTGCGCCCCCATGCCCGCAAAGATCCTCGATGGCAAAGCCTTAGCCGCCCGCTTGCAAGCGGAGATGGCCGCCCAAGTGCAAGCTTGGATACCCCAGGTGGGGCGGCCACCGGGATTGGCGGTGTTGCGGGTTGGAGAGGATCCCGCCAGTGCGGCTTACGTGCGTGGCAAAGAGCGGGCCTGTGAGCGGTTGGGCATTGCTTCTTTTGGCCGACATTTTTCCGCCCAAGACTCCCCTGCCCATTTGCTCGACACCATCGACCAACTCAATCAGGACGAGCGGGTGGATGGCATCCTCGTCCAACTGCCCCTGCCCCCCGGCTGGGATCCCATCCCCCCCCTTCTGGCCATCAATCCCGACAAAGATGTGGATGGACTCCATCCCCTCAACCTGGGCCGGCTGTTGCGCGGCGAGCCCGGCCTACGCAGTTGTACCCCTTTGGGCGTGATGCGCCTGTTGCAGGCAGAAGGGATCCCGATTGCAGGCCGAAAGGCAGTGGTGGTCGGTCGCAGCATCTTGGTGGGCAAGCCCTTGAGCTTGATGTTGTTGGCCGCCGATGCGACGGTCACCCTAGCCCACTCCCGCACCCCCGACTTGGCAGAAGTGACCCGCGCCGCCGACATTGTGGTGATGGCCGTGGGCCGCCCCCGCCTATTGAGGGCAGACATGGTAAAATCCGGCGCGGTGGTCATCGACGTTGGCATCAACCGCATCGAGACCCCCACCGGAGCCGAGCAATTGGTGGGAGATGTGGACTATGAAGCGGTCAAAGAGTTGGCCGCTGCCATCACGCCCGTACCGGGAGGCGTAGGGCCGATGACGGTAACGATGCTGCTGGCCAACACCCTACAGAGCTATAAACTGCGCAGCCACTTGTGTGGTCATTATTAAACAGGAATGAAACATTTCTGTTGCATTGTTCCCTAACTTCCCTCTCTCTCTGGGAGAAGAGCTGGGGTTGGTCGCGGCAGCGGCACAGAGCGCTTGGAGAGTGTCTCAATCTAGCTTGAAATGACTATGGTTTGGAGACTGTTCTCAAAATGTTCTGTTGCTTGGATCCTCCCCCTTTGGCCCAGAAGAGTGAGGAATGGAGAAGTTACCCCAGAGGAGTTTGAGGTGACCGCTGCAAATGTCCAAGCTGCGCGCGGAGCACCCTAAGGCTGCAAGATCATCGACCAGGAGCCGCTCTCCCCATCCCAAAACGGGGCCAGAGACTCTCCCACCACATTGGGCCCCCAATAGCGGCGGGTTCCATCCAGGGCGAAAGCCACCACAATGTCTCCGGGGCCGATTTGCAGCGGTTCCTCTCCCAAGCTCAGCAGCAATCCCTCGCTCCCCCCCTCTCCAGGGGCAAAGTCCCAGTGGGCCGTTTCCGGATTGATCATCCGTTCGCCGCTGCGCATCAAGATCACCAGCCGAACCGGATGGGGCGTGCGATTGCCGACACGAAAGGATCCTGTGCGGGCGGAGGTGGGGGCAGCCTGGGGGGGCAAGGCAGGTTCTGAGTGCAGAACAGGGATAACATTCCCCTCAACAGAATCTTCCAAGGCTTCCAGCATCGGTTTCTCCAGAGTCTGTGCCCTCAATCCCTGCACGAGAACCCCTACCCCAACCAGAGCGGCAGACAACACTAGGGATCCCTTGCCCCTCAAGGCCCTGTTCATGGATGGCCCACCAGCGAAAAGAGAGGCGACAGCCCGAGCAATGTAGGCAGAAAATGACCAGATCAAGACGCACATCGAGACCACTGCAAGCCCAAGTGATACGTGTCGATTAGAGGAAAGGCATCAGCCGTTGCCCTACCACCGATAGACCAGGCATGCGCATACAGAGTTCCATCTGAGGGCAACGCCCCCCACCGTGCAGAACAGGATTGTTCAGCTACGTTAACACGTCCATTCCTCTATTCTTTGGGCTTTCGGGGAACGTCAAGGAAAGAAGGGATCCCCCACTCCAGACCAGGCTAAGCAAGTTTGGATCCCTTTTAGGGATTCACAGCCCGACGCTGCCACCCTTTGGAAGTGCGCTCGTACACCGTCCGCAATTGGGGATAGATCTGATCCCCCTTAAGCTGCAAGTGATCCACCTCTGTTGGCTCCAGCAGTAAAGCCACAAAGGTCTGCGGAGGCAGCGGATCTTTCTCTTTCGGCAACTCTTGAATAAAAGCCTCTGGCGGGGCGAGCGGCCCTTTGGGTTCCGGCCAAAACCAGAGGAGCCGTCCTTTTTCCGATATCTGTTGCCACAACTGCTGCCGCTGGCGCTGAGCCTGGGGATCCGGATGATCGGCGGCGATGGCCTCAAGGGTGCCAGCGATGCGGAATTGCTCGCGGGTTTTGCAGAAATACCAGCAGATCTGGGCTTGGGGGCAGTGGGCAATTTGTCGGATCTTCTCGCTGCGACTATCCACCGCCAATTGAATGCGGTCGGTATCGCCCAAAAACCCCCGGAAAACGACCGTGCGGTTGCGCGGATGCCCCTGGGGATCCACCGTGGCCAATTGCAAATACCGCACACCGGGATCGCTACGGTTCCGGTGCAGTGCCGCCTGAATCAGCGCCCGCCAAGAGGGATCCGCAGTAGAATTGCCCTTCGGGTCTTTCATCCGTTTTTCGCAAGGTGCAAGCAAGCCAGGATTGGGGCTCTCTCTCCCTTAGCTAGGGGGTGGAGAAGCCTCAGATTGGGAGTCTCTGGAGAGCCCTGGTGAAGACTCCACACCGCTGACGCGACCAGAGCTGGGATCCGGCTCAGTTGGGCTGATGGGATGAAAGTGGTGCTCTACCCAGCCCTCCGGCGGCCCCTCAAACCGCTCCGGCACTGGCTGCTTCACCTGTAATCCCCGCAGCATCGCGTTGAGATAAGCACTATCCCAGGTAAAGAGGCGGCTTTCGCGGATTTTGTGCCACACCGAACGCGACATCAGCAACGTCCGCTCTACATCCTGGGCTCCCAGCTTCAGCAAGAACTCCTCCCGTTCCGGCTGGTAATCGGTGGAGGCCAAGGCCAGAGATTGCGGCGGATGAGCCTGAGTAAGCTGGGCCATCTTGGCCATGAGTTCGGGGTAAAGCCAAGTGTAGGCAGGGTGAACCGTAAGCTTGGCCACATGAGGTTGCTGCCCGGTGCGATCCAACTTCAAGTTGAAGTAGCCGATGGCGGTTTTGCGTTCGGGCTCGTAAACACACACTTCCACCCGCTCCGTCTGGCTAATGGCGCATTTGGCCTGCTCCAAAAGCCAATCCAGTGGGCTAGTGCGAAAATCGTTCACCTCACGGTCGTACACCTGGCGCACAGTGGCCGGCATGGATCCCGTATCCAGTTGGTAGATGGCATAGGCATCCCGGTTGGTCACCGGCACCAGGTTGGGCAATTTGGGCTCGTGCTGGCTGAGAGCTGCCAGAATATCGGCTGGAATCGACCAGTAGGTGATCTGAGCCAAGGGTTGGAAGCCGTTGCGCCGGTAGAGCGCCATTGCCCCCTTGTTGTGGATGTTCACCTCCAGGATCCAGGTGCGAGCTTCCCGAAAGTGCTCCATGCAGTGCTTGAGCAGCCGGGATCCCACCCCCTGTCGCTGGGCAGAGGGCGCCACTGCGATATGATCGACCCGCCAGGTGCTGCGGGAATGGTTGAAGGGAGAAACCTGAATCACCCCCTGAATCTTGCCCTTCAGCTCCGCCACATGCACTGTAAACATGTGCTGGAAGCGATTGGGAAACAGGGTCAGGGTTTTCAGGGGCCCATACCACTGGCGCAACCGCCGCACTTGGCGACGAATATCCACCGAGCGGCTGCTGTACTCTTCATCAAAGGCTTGCGCCAAAATCTCTTCCACAGCCTCCAGATCCCCCAGTTGGGCGGGGCGAATGATCAGGTCAGGGGCACCAATGGGGGCTTCGGCATCCGGGTCGGGTCTTGCTGTGGTGTTGTCCATGCCAATCGCAGGCGGGAGAATATTCAAAGCATAGCTCAGGCTCTCTTGCTTTTTCTAACCGGGAGCATGACTCTAGTCAATAATAAGCTCAACTATACTGAAAATAATGTATAATATGTTCAGTACGGATTACTACCAGTTGATCTTTCTGTTTACTTTCGAGTCTGCCAACAGGGTAGCCAAAGCAAAGCAGAAAATTGGTAGTAAGACGACACGGAAACTGCGCTTTGGGTATTCTACTCAAAGCTTTGCGGGATACCGCCATTCTGTTTGGAAACAAACAGAATGCTATCGCTGCATAGTTGAACAGTGATGTTCAGCAGTGTTCAGCGTAAATGTATCAGGATCGTTCTGCAACAAAGCTTGAAAGCCTACAGATCGGCTTTCCCGTTATCGAGAAAGGCTTGGCCGCCAAGAAGGGCGTGAACTCAGCCTCCCGGTAGCTGCCCAACAGTGACGAACGGGAGAGCCGGCCCTCTACCCCGCAGAGAGCAATGCCGGGTCGCTCACGCCCCAACGTCTAGCAAGGTCAAGTTGCTGAAGGTGAAGCGCTTCTCCACAGGGCCGGTTTCCGTCTCCGTCTGGATACGCCGCTCCGAGAGGATGTAATACTTGCCCACTTTTGTGTACAGATCCTCGAATTGGCTGCGCCCGCCTTTTTGCTCGCCCGTTTGGGGATCGTGATAGACGGAATCGTAGCGGTGGGAAAGATAGCCTTCGCCGGTATCGTGGCTGCTGAAGGTGTGGATGGTAACCACCACTCCGTGGATATGCCGGTGCACCATAGTAACCTGGTTATCGCGCACGTGGTAGCGATCCCCTTCGGCTTTGCCCCCCACCAGGATCTCTACTGTGCCATCGGGCAGGGTTTGGCCGTAACGGAAGGTGTTGTTCCCATGGGTCTCGTCGAAGCTGCGGCGCACCCGGTGAATGGCAATCTCCCAGAGTTGGTTGTGAATGGCTTTTCGAGCTTCCTCATCTTCTACGCCCGTAACGGTGGCCTTTAGGTCTGCCCCCACTCGCACCTGCCCAACGAATGTGCGCTCCCCATCCCAATAGGTGACCTCGGCGCTGTAGCCCGGGAAAGCGGGATCCCAGGTGTAGCGGTTTTCATAGGCGGCCCGAAACAACTCTTGGGCAGAGACTTGAGTGGCAATCATCGGCTGTCTCCTTCCTGTTTTCCTTGCAAGCACTTCCCCTGAGCATCCATCATACCGCCCCCTGCTGTTGGGCTGCCCCCCAGTTGCCTTCGCTGAGAACCTGCATCTGGTGAACTGGCCTAGCCGCTCCCCTGTCCGCTGCTGCAGGATAGAAGCACAGCCATGGGAACTTCTTCCTCACACCCAATTTGGCTTGCGAGTTTAGCCGCTGCTGTGATCCCCAGAGTATTCTCTGAGAAGGGTTCGCCTATTTTTTGTGGGTGAGGAGGGAGATTGAAAGGTTTTGACAATCGCGTCAGCGGGGCGGATCCCCTAGAGCCTGGCCTGACGCCGCCCCAGACCGGCATGGCAACCGCGCCAGAGATGATGGGGCCAGTGCTGAAAATCATTGGCAAGCAGACCCTGAGTGGCCACATCCCTATTGGCGGGGCAAAAAACTCTGCCTTGGCGCTGATGGCCGGGGCCATCTTGGCTCCTGAGGCCTGTCGAATTCACAACGTGCCGCGTCTGCTGGACATTGAACGCATGGGGCAGATCCTGGCCACGCTGGGAGTTAAGGTTTCCCATGTTGGCAATACCCTGGACCTGGATGCCAGCTCCCTCAAAACCTCTCAAGCCCCTTATGAATTGGTCAGCCAGTTGCGGGCCAGCTTTTTCATCATAGGGCCTCTGTTGGCGCGGCTGGGGGTGGCCAGAGTTCCCCTGCCCGGTGGCTGTGCGATTGGGTCTCGTCCCGTGGATCTGCATGTGCGGGGTCTGCAAGCCTTGGGGGCAACGGTCCAAATCGAGCATGGGGTAGTTCATGCCTATGCCCGTAAACTGTTGGGAACCCGTATTTACCTGGACTATCCCAGCGTCGGTGCCACCGAGACCTTGATGATGGCCGCTACGCTGGCGGATGGAGAAACGGTGATCGAGAACGCCGCCCAAGAGCCGGAGGTGGCGGATCTGGCCCGCTTTTGTCAAGCCATGGGGGCCCGCATTCGCGGTATCGGCACCAATACGGTTGTGGTGGTAGGGGTGACCCGCTTGCATGGAACGGAGTACACCGTCATTCCCGACCGCATTGAGGCCAGCACCTATCTCATTGCCGGGGCCATTACCCGCTCTCACCTCACAGTTGGCCCTGTTATTCCCGATCATCTGCGGGCGGTGATCGCCAAGTTGCAAGCCATGGGTCTGCGGGTGGAAGAAGAGGGCCCAAACCGGTTGCGCATTGCCCCAGCTCAACTGAGCTCAGGCTGGCTCTGTCAGGCAACTGATATTCAAACGCTGCCCTATCCCGGTTTCCCCACCGATGTGCAGGCGCCGATCATGGCTTTGGCCGCCTTGAGCGAGGGCAGTTGCACCATTGAGGAGACAGTGTTTGAAAACCGCATGCACCACATTCCCGAGCTCAACCGCATGGGAGCCGATATTCGCCTGAAGAACCGAGTGGCCCTGATCCGGGGGGTGCCGTCTCTTTCCGGCGCTCCGGTGGTGGCTACCGACCTGCGGGCGGGTGCGGCCCTGGTGTTGGCCGGTCTGGCGGCTGAAGGCTGCTCCACGATCCACGGATTGCACTACATCGACCGGGGCTACGAAGCCATTGATGAAAAGCTGCGCAGTGTCGGGGCCAAGGTGTACCGCAGCGAAAGCCCGACAGCGCAATTGGGGAAATGAGCCGTTTCACCGCCGTTTGAAGTTTGAAGAAATCGTTGCATCTCTCCCTGCCTATCGCCTGGCCACAATGCGCGGCGACCGCTTGCTGGGTGAGCTTTCCAGCCATGTTGCAAGTATCGAGTCGTCCGGTGGCTCAACGCAGTCGGGTTGAGTATCTTAGTTCAGAGGTGGTGGGGAGGTAAAGCATGGGGATCCTGACAGGCAGCAAACGACGCTGGATAAGATGGGCTGCCGGTGTGCTGGCAGCGGGAGCAGCTCTGGGTGGGGCCGTCTGGGGCTTCTACACCTCATCCTGGGCAGAAACCGCGGAGGTGGCCTCTGCACCAGAAGACAGGGATCCGGCGCAACTGCCTCAAACTTCCACAGTGGCCTTTCTGCAAGCCTATGCAGCGCTACAGGCCGGCCAAGCGCAATCTGCCTTGAAGCATTTGCAGGGGCTGGAAGAGAGCCTGCCGGTTCTGAGGGAAGAGATTTGGAAGCTCAGGGCCCAAGCCTATGAACAGTTGCAGGACAAGGAAACAGCCCAAGGGATCTGGTGGCCCAAGATTTTGCAGGAATATCCCCACAGTCCTGTGGCCGCCTACGCCCTCTGGGGGATGGGCCAGGTGGATCGGCTGCGGCAGCAATTTCCCACCCATCCGCTGACCGGACGTGCCCTCAAGCATTTGCTGGAGCTGGATCCCGACCGCTATGACCTGCTGCGGGATTTGGCCCAACATCACCCGCAAACCCCTGGGCTAACGCCGCTGCTGGATCGCTGGCGGCAGGCTCAGGAGGGATCCCTCACGGCTTCCGACTGGCAGATCCTCGCCGATGCCTACTGGGAGCAACGGGAGTACGGCAAAGCTGCCCGGGCCTATGGGCGTGCCCCCGCCACCTCTCAGAACCTCTACCGCTGGGGCCGCAGCCACCAGATCTCGCGGGAGTTTCCCCAGGCCAAAGCGGCTTACCAAGCGCTGCTGGCACAGTTTCCCGATGGGCCAGAGGCTTCTCTCACCCGCCGCCGTTTGGCGGAACTGAGCGACCTGCCGACGGCAATTGAACTCCTCCGACAGGTGGGATCCGGCTCAGATAAAGAAGCTCCAGAGGCGTTGCTTAGCCTCAGCCAGCTCTATGATCGCAACGCCAGCCCCCAATCGGCCCAGGCTACTCGGCAAGCCCTTTGGGATCGCTTTCCGGCCAGCGAAGCTGCAGCCAATGCCGCCTGGACAGTGGCCTGGAGCCAAGCACAAGCAGGCAATCTCAGCCAAGCCATCGCCCTGGCCCAACAGATCGGATCCGCCCAGCGGGATACAGAAATGGGGGCACAACTGCTCTACTGGGCGGGCAAATGGCGGGAACAGCAGGGGGATGTCGCTGCAGCTCGGCAGACCTATCGGCAGGTACTGCGTCAGTTTCCCCACACCTACTACGGCTGGCGGTCGGCAGTGCAACTGGGCTGGCCGGTGGGGGATTTCTACAGCGGGCGCAAAAGGGTTGAGGTGGATTTTCAGCCGGTGCGCCAACCGTTGCCAGGGGTCTCTGCAGTTACGCAAACCCTGCATTTGATGGGAGCCAGCCAACTGGCCTGGGAACGCTGGCAGGGCGAAACTCCCGTGCAGCGGGATCCCCGCCAGATGAGCGTTGCCGAGCGCTTTGTCACGGGCATTTTGCGCAACAGCGCCGGAGATCACCTGCGGGGCATTAACCAGGTGGCTGCTTTGCGCTTTAGCGAAGAGCCGGATCCCTTGCTGGAGACGTTGAGGCAGCGCCAAGATTTCTGGCAGGCCATCTATCCGCTGCACTACTATGCCGGCCCAGACAATTCCTGGAGCGGGGATCCCTACGCCCAACCCGGCTTGGCCCACTGGTCACGGCAATTTAACCTCAATCCCTTGATGGTGGCGGCTTTGATCCGGCAGGAATCCCGCTTTGAGCCAGAGATCGTCTCGGCCTCGGGGGCTTTGGGCTTGATGCAGGTGATGCCCGCTACTGGCCGCTGGATTGCCCAGCAGATCGGCCTGGCCCAGTACAGCCTCACCAACCCCGCCGACAATCTCTACCTGGGATCCTGGTACTTCGACTACACCCACCGCACTTACCAAGACAACACCTTGCTGGCCCTGGCCAGCTACAACGGTGGCCCCGGCAACGTGGCCAGATGGCTGAACCGCTTTGGCTTCGGGGATCCGGACGTGTTTGTGGAGCAGATCCCCTTCCCCGAAACCCGGGGCTATGTGAAGTCCGTGTTTGGCAACTACTGGAACTACTGGCAGCTCTACACCCAGGAGGGGCGCACTCTGGTCAGCCAGCGACTGCATAACCCCTCGTCTTCTTCATGACTTCCGGTTTTGTCGCGGGAGTGCTGCCGTAGAGGGAGTGGGCTTTTTTCCCACAGTATTCTGGGAGAGTTACAGTTATTCCAAGATTTGGCAGTCAAGATTTGACAGTGCCGTTCGCGCTGACAGGACGGGGTTCTATGGTCTCTGGGTTTGAACAACAGGAGGGCGTTTGCGTTAGCGGTGCGGAGCACTATCAGGGTGCGGCAGAAAAGCAAGCTGCCCGGCAGGAGCTGGCTGTGGATTTTATTCGCCATGGCATAGCCGAGGAACCCCGGCCAGAAGTCGAGGATGCCTTTCGGGCCCTTACAGACGAAGGTCGCAGGCGCTGCCGCAAGATTGCCCGCCAGCTCAAGAACATGGGCTGGAGGTGGGATCTCCTGCTCACCAGTCCCCTGGTGAGGGCTCGGCAGACGGCTGAGATCTTTTTGGACGAGAACCTGGCCGAAGCTGTGGAGGTGTTTGAACCGCTGGCTCCGGGCGGCAGTTTTGCTGACCTGGTGCGCTGGCAAGCAGAGCGGGAACCTCTGGCGTCTTTGGCTCTGGTCGGTCACCAGCCGGATCTGAGCCTGTGGGTACAAGCGGCTGTTGGTCTAAACCCGGCCAACGCCCACGCGATCACCCTCAAAAAAGCGGGCCTAGCCCAAGTGCGCTTTGCCGAAGGCCGGATTGACTACCGCCAGGGATCCCTGACTTTGTTGCTCTCCCCCAAGGTGGTGCTGCGCTGAGAAGAAGCTGGCTCATCATGATAAACGCCCAACGAGTCGGCCAGAGGTTGTGCCCCTAGGTTCAGCGCTGAGAGGAGGTCAGCCGCTCTCCCAGCAATTGCACACAATAGGCCGCCAGCCCCAACCCCACCATGGCAAACATGAAGGCAATCAGGGAAACGGAACCGACCAGCAGGTAGCGCACCAGAATGCTGATTCCGCGGGCCAACGATCCAATCTCCACCTCAATTGGCGGCAACTTGGCCAACATCGAGAGCAGCAGTTGAAAGAACCCGTAGCCCAAACTGACGGCGATGGCGGCCCCCAAGAGGGCACTGAAAGGATGGGGGGATCCCTGTGGAGAAGAAGACATGGGGCAGCACCGGAAAACTCACCTTTATTCTAGGCTGCAGGTACAATGTGGAAGTTTCTTTTCTTTCCGGCAAGCCTAGGGGTTATGGAGAGCGGATCGGGAGTGGGATCCCACTACGAAGTTTTGGGCGTTTCCGTGGGGGCGACGGCGGAGGAGATCAAGTCCGCCTACCGTCGTTTGGTCAAGTATCACCATCCCGATAGCCTGCTGGCCAAAAAAGATCGGGCCACCGCTGAGCGCATCCGCCAGATCAACGCTGCCTACGCGGTGCTCAAGGATCCCCAATCTCGCCGCGAATACGATCGGCAACTGCACTCCAGCCGCACCTCACCCCGCCCCCAGCCGACGGGATCCCCCCGTGAAACCGTCAGCCACGAAGCCATCGCCCGTGCAGCCTGGATCCGACAGGTCTACACCCCTCTAAACCGAGTGTTGGGGCCCTTGTTGTCTTCCCTAAAGCCTCAGTTGAATGCTTTGGCGGCGGATCCCTTTGATCCCAACCTGTTGCAGTCTTTTGCTGACTATCTGGAAGAGTGTGCGCAGAAACTGGCCCAAGCCCAGCAGATCTTTGGCCGCCTCCCCAATCCCAGCAGCCTGGGGGGAGTGGCTTCTCGCCTCTACTACGCCCTCAACCACCTAGAGGACGCTCTAGAGGAGCTGCAGTATTTCCCCCTGAACTTCGACGATCGCCACCTGCACACCGGACAAGAGCTGTTTCGCCGGGCAGGGGGGCTGCGCCTGGAAGCTATGGAAGCTTACGCCAAGAGTTCACCCTAAGCCAGAGCGGGATCCCCCCCTGGGCAGAGAGGGGCGAGGATCATAGGGGATAGGGATGTACTGTACAGAAGGGCGGCCCATGGTGGCCTGTGGGTACAAGTCCATCAGGGCATAGATTTGGGGTGGCAACTCAGTAGAAATGGGCAGGCCCAACCTTTGGGCTTCTTCGGCAGTGATCGGGTAGTCGTGGGTAACTTGTCCACTGGTTAGGTACTGGATGAGGGGCTCGATGCGTTCGGGGGCAATTTTGCGCTTGGGCACATCGTCCTTCAGGAGATCCCGCACGAAGTTCTGTACCTGTTGCATCGCTTTGCGGGCCAGATCTGCCAGGATCAAGGTTTGGTCATCGATTTCGGCAATGGGTTTATCCGCCACCACCTGCAGAATACTGGCGGCAGCATACCCCCCCAACTGCGGATCCACCGGCCCCAGGACTGCATTGGCATCCATGACGATTTCATCGGCGGCCAGGGCCAGCATCGTCCCCCCCGACATGGCGTAGTGGGGCACAAACACTGTCACTTTGGCCGGATGGCGGATCAAGGCGCGGGCAATTTGCTCCGTAGCCAGCACCAGGCCACCGGGGGTATGCAAAATCAAATCAATCGGGGTATTGGGTGGGGTAAGGCGAATTGCCCTCAACACCTGTTCGGAGTCCTCGATGCTGATGTAGCGGGAAACCGGGATCCCCAAAAAACTGATCGACTCCTGGCGGTGAATGAGCAGAATCACCCGGCTGCCCCGCTTTTGCTCCAACTCCCGAATGGCCATCAAGCGCCGGAACTCTTGGGCACGACGGTTCAGCAGAGGTTGCAAAGAGCTGAAGATCAGAAAAATCCAGAACAGGCTGCCCCAGTCCACTTTCACACCTCAAGTGGGATCCCTTTGACTCCAGCATAGGGGATCCAAAATCTTCGGCGATCCCTGAGCCTCATGAGTTGGGTTCAGACGCCGCAAAAAAGCGATCCAAAGCCTGCAGCAAATCCGGTACGGAAGCTTGGTCAATCCAAGATCGAATATAAGCCTGTTGCTCCGCCAAGTTTTCAATGCGGCCCAACTTTTGCATGGCCAAGTAGCGGGTTTCTGCCTCGGCGCGATTGGTTTGCAAGTCCAGCCGCTGCTCCGGGGTCAGCGGATACTCCGTTTGGGCCAGCAGGTAATCCGCCACCATCATGAACAGCAGAGGCCCCGCCAATTCCACCTGAGGCTCGGCTTCTGGCTCAGAATCAGCAACAGCGAGATCTTGGAGATCTTGAAAAAGATCCTGACCCAGTTGCAGCAGCTCCTCTGCTGAAGCCGCCCGCAGCACCGTCTCGGCAGCAGCCTGCAGCGGCTCTGGGGAAACCCTGTGGTGGATGGCCAATTCCGCCAGGGCCTGTTCCCATTGATCCCGTTGGGCTTGCACCACAGCCCGCTCTTCTGGGGAAAAGTCCAACCGCTCCAGCAACACCTGCAGAGCCACAGCCCCCACCAACAGGGGGGGGAAGCGCAGCACTGTAGAGGCGGATCCCGCCTGCTCCAAAAAGGCTTCCAAATCCGGGCCAGATCCCCTGTCCAGCAAGTCCTGCAAGTAGGCCAGCACCTCTTGGGGCGAGGTCAACCTGAGGATCCCTCGCACCTGTGCCCGCAAGTCTGCGGGGATCCCAAGGAGCTGCACCTGGACTTCGGCCCGCGCCTGCGCTTCTGCAATCAACTCCGGCAAATCTGCCGTCGCCTGACCGGCCTGCAGCAAAACCCGGCTGGAATCTCGCAACAGACTGGCCGCTTCCACAAACAGCAGCACCTGCGGGACTTGCAGCGTTGGCCAAACCATGCTAGCCAAGCTGTGGATCCGCAGGGGATCCCTCCGATTCTGGATTGGCTGGCGCAGCGGGGTGAGCTGAAGTGGGCTTGTGCCAGTGCAGACCGATCAGAGCATCGTACAAAAAGCCCCAAAACTCTCCCTTCTCCCAGATCCCCAGCGTTTGCTGGCAGTTGCGCGCGTCCAGCTCAGGTTTGGCTGCCCAGTAGGCTGCTTGGTATTTGTACCAGGGAACAGAAGGCCAGAGATGGTGGATCAGGTGATAGTTTTGCCCCAACAGCAGAATGTTGGTCAGCCATCCGGGATAGACGCGGGCATTGTACCACCGCTCTTGGGATTGAAAAGGGCGATGGGGCAGGTAGTCAAAAAACAAGCCCAGCAAGAACCCCATGATAAAGGCAGGGGGTAGCCAATAGTTCATGATGTAGTCGGTGTAGCCGAAGTAGCTGGCCAGACCAAAGGTCAGGATAACCACCAGCCGACTCAAGCCCCACTCCAGCAGATCCCAGCGACCTTTCCGCCAGAGCTGCCGCTTAAAGAAAAACACCTCATGGTAGAAAAACCGCGGCGCGATCAGCCACAGCGGCCCTCCCGTTGAGACATAGTGATCTGGATCGTCTTCAGGATGGTTGACGTGGGCGTGGTGCTGCATGTGTACCCGCTTAAAGACGGGATAGACAAAACCCTGCAACAGGGCAGAGCCGTGTCCGAGTGCCTCGTTCAGAAAGCGGTTGCGGTGGGCCGAGCCATGGGAAGCATCGTGAATCACCGTGCCCAGAACATAGAGGGCCACAAAATTGAGCCAGAACACCATCCATTTGGGCCAGTGCCAAAAGGCGTACCCGCCAAAGCAAGAGGCCGAAAGCACCACCGCAGCCAAAAACATCAGCAAGGTGGGATTCCAAAATTCCGAGGGTGGCCCCAACAGCTCACGAGGCAATGCGAAAGGTTTTTGGGCTGGTTCAGCAGTAGCAGCAACAGTCATCGGCAGCCATCCTTAGGTGCGCACAGTGCAGACAGAGAGGATGGGTCGAGGCAGCGCGTCCCAGTCATCACACCGAAAAGAGATCGAAGAGATAAGTTTGTTAACTTTCGTTAGTATACGGCAGAGACCTGCCCAGCTTCTCAGCCCAAGCCTTATTTTCCTCACAACCCCAGCCATGGGGGCACCTTCCTCTCCTGGCCAAGGATTCCTGAAGGATCCCGGCAACGGCAAACTGCCCCTGAAGCCAGAGAAAAGCCGTAGTGTGAGGTTTTGTTGCAATTCATGTGCAGATTGCGAGGGGATCCCAGCAGGAGGGGTAATCTAAGGGTCGGTTAACCTGAGCTGAGGATGGAAACCATGATGCCTGTTGTTGCGCTGTTGGCTCTGACCGCTCAAACCAGCCCCTGGTCCCCCCTGAACGCCGTGATCATTCTGCTCTGCACAGGGCTGGCTTACTTGAGCTTCAAATCCTCTTCTGGAGTGGCCTCAGAGACTGGGCCGGTACTGGGAATGACCTGGCCAGAAGTCATCGGGGTTGCCAGCTTTGGCCATTTGTTGGGAGTGGGGGTCGTTTTGGGCCTCTCCAACATTGGCGTTCTCTAGGTCGCCACTTCCTTTACATTTCTTGAACTTAGTCCGGATCCCTGCTGGATGATGTTAAGCTCTATTTTAATTCTGAAAGAAGCAGTTTCTTCAGCCGCATTTTCCCCTGAGGTTTGTTGCTATGTCAGCGATGGTGCTCCTGGCCAGTTTGCCGGAAGGCTATGAATTGTTTGACCCGCTGATCGACATTTTGCCGATCATCCCTGTTCTGTTTTTCCTGCTGGCTTTTGTCTGGCAAGCGGCAGTAGGCTTTAAGTAAAGCCATTGCTTTTACTGAGGTCGCAAAGGTCTCAAAGGCCTGGGTGGTCTGGAGAAAACTCAAGCAAACCTAAAGGGCTTCCCCCAGCTTATCTCCCAAGTTGGGGGCTCTTTGCTTTGCCCATTTATGGTCATTTCGATTCAAACTAGGACACTGCACCCACGCCTAAAACGTTAAATGCACCGTGCCAGAAGGCCTTTCAAGGACTCCGTCCCGCTAGCGCGAACAGTAGCTCAGGTGTCTTGCCCTGAACTGGAACGACTGTAAACGACTATAAAAACAACAAGCCGTCTCGCCACTGTCCACATGACTCCCAAAACTGGGCCAGGGATCCGGCGCTAGGGTTCGCGGTCGAGGACACCGGTAATCCAGAGAACCCCTGCCAAGCAGACGAAGTGGGCAAACGTCACATTGATATTGGCGGCCAGCAGCAGCACTCCTGTTACCTGGTTGGCCTGGGTGCGGGAAAACATGCGCGCCAACAGCTCGCCCACTTGGGCTTCCATACCAATCAGAGCGAGGAAGGCCCCAATGAGGCTGATATAGGTGACCAACTGCAACTGCTTGGGCAGATCCAATTGGCTTAAGGCATCGGCAGAAGCTGAGCGGCGCTCCGCGTGGAGCAAGTAGCGCCAGTTGAAAAATAGACCGGCTGCCAGGGTGAGCAATGTAAACAAGGTGAACCAGAAGGCGATGATAGCCCCCAGCGAGTCATCTCGATAGACGGTATTTTGGCCGATTAAAAAGCCGAACCACAGCAGCAGCGCCGTCGCCCCCAAGATCGCCTGGAACCAAAACCCGAAGCGACGAGTCAGGCGCAAGCGAGACTTCATCCGCTCGATAGCCGCCCGTACTGACGGCGACATGGGCTCGTTCATCTTTTTCCCCCGCTCGCCTGGATGAACACCAACGTTCGCTTCCAGCCTATCTTCATTCTCCGGCCCCAGTCACCAAATTTTCGGGCTGGAGGCCCGCACCATAGCCGCAGGCTTGGTGTCGGGAGGAAAGCCCTCCTCCATATAGGTTTGCTGGTCAAAAGTCT
>NZ_JBSSAC010000015.1:0-63692 GCF_054058315.1 Thermostichus sp. MS-CIW-40 | reverse complement strand
CTCCGTCCCGCTAACGCGAATGGAAACAAACAGAATGCTATCGCTGCATAGTTGAACAGTGATGTTCAGCAGTGTTCAGCGTAAATGTATCAGCATCACCACCCAAGCTACAGAGAAGGGGTTTATCTTTCGCTGCCGACTGCTCCAGCAAGATGGCTCTTGCGAGTCGGAGATTGGCACCAAAGCCTACGGCTACTTTCAAAACGAGGCCGAAGCTATTCTGGCGGGCATGGTCTGGATCGACCGGCAGCAACTGCCAGATCACCTAGACGGTCTACTGTTTGACAATGAGGAGCCGGAAGGTTAGATAGGGGCTTCTTCTCGCACCAGCCGCTCCCAACCCAAGCCTTTGAGGGCAGCATTGCGCCGCAGCGGTCGGGTCACCAGCTCCAGCAGAGCCTGGGTGTTGCCGAAGCCGTGGATCTGGGCGAAGGTGAACTCCACCGACCACTTGGTGGTTATCCCGCGCGCCTCTAGGGGGTTGGCGTGGGCCATACCTGTGATCACCAGATCCGGCTGCAGGGCCTTGATGCGCTGGATTTGGTTGTAGTTATCCGGCTTCTCTACGATGGTGGGCTTGGGTACCCCCATCTCTTCGCAGGTGCGCTCCAAGAGGGCCAGCTCAGCCGCCTGGTAGCGTTTGTCCATGTAAGGGATCCCGATTTCCTGCACCGTCATGCCGCAGCGCACCAGGAAACGGGCCAGCGAGATCTCCAACAGGTTATCGCCCATGAAGAAAACGCTCTTGCCCCGCAGCAGCTCCCGATAATCCCGAACCTGGGGATGGCTCCACACTTCCGCTTCCCGCTCTGCCAAGCCTTGAGTTGGGATCCCCAATTCGCGGGCAATGGCTTCTATCCAGGCGCGGGTGCCATCCGGCCCGATGGGAAAAGGAGCGGTGATGAGCTTAGCCTTTTTACGGCGTACCAGCGTGGTGGCTGTGCGGCTGAGGAAAGGATTCACCCCCACCACATAGGTGCCCGGCTCGATGGCCGGCAGCTCCCCATAGCGTTTGGCCGGCAACCAGCCGGAGACGCGGATCCCGTATTTTTTCAGCTCCAGAGTGAGTTGGGTAACCACCGGATCCGGCACGGAGCCGAAGATGACCAGCGGCGGGTGGGGGTGGAAGCCCTCTTCCTCTTTCTTTTTGCCGGAGCGCAGCCCGTAGAAAAGGGCCTGCAGGCCGCCCCGCGTCTCCCGCTCCTCTTCCTGCACCTGCTCCGGGCAGCGCTGGGCCATGGAAGCCAACACCGTGTCTTCCCCCTGGGTAAAGGCGTAGTCGAGGCCGTTGGCCCGTGCCACCACAATCGGGATCCCGATCTCGGCCTCTAGCTTCTGTGCCAGGCCCTCCAGATCCATTTTGATGATCTCGGTGGTGCAGGTGCCGATCCAGACGATGACGCTGGGGTTGCGATCCCGCTGGATTTGCAGGCACAGCCGCTTCAGCTCCTCGTAGTCGTTGAGCTTGGCGCTGATATCTCCCTCTTCCAGCTCGGCCATGGCATAGCGCGGCTCGGCGAAGATCATCACCCCCATGGCATTTTGCAAAAAGTAGCCACAGGTTTTGGTGCCGATCACCAAAAAGAAGCTGTCTTCGATTTTGGGGTAGAGCCAGGCCACGCAACTAATCGGGCAGAAGGTGTGGTAGTTGCCGGTCTCGCATTGAAAGTGGAGGGTATTGGAAGTATCCACAGCAGCAGTCATCGTCGGCTCCTAGAAAAGGGTTTGTCAAGCTAGAGGGCGACCAACTGGGGCACGCCCACCAATTTTTCGCTCAGATCCCAGAGCAGCTTGGCCTTGGCCTCGTCCCCTGCTTCGTCCGAGACTTCTTGGTTAAAGGGCTTGGCATTCTTGCGTTGCCGGTTGCCCCAGCTCCAGTAGAACCCTGACTGGCGAAACTCGGGATCCGCCACCACCTGGGCCACCCGCTCGCCGGCCAGCTCCTGGGAGACATAGCCACCGGTGATGTTTTTTTGAAACCAGGGGAAGAGCTTTTGGAACAGGGGATAGTGATGGCGGAAGAGGCCTGTTTCCGCCACGCAGCCGGGGTAGAGGGAGAGGAAGGTGATGCCGGTGCTCTCGTGGAAGCGGCGGTGCAGCTCCCGCATGGTGAGGATGTTGCAGACTTTGCTGTCTTTGTAGGCCTTGACGGGATCGAACTTGCCGCCATCGGCCATGCTGATCGGCTCCTTGAAACCCTGGGCAAAACCCCGCAGATCCCCCAGGTGGGGTTGGGGCGGGATCTTGCCCCCCAGCTCCTTGGGGTTGTGGGTGACGGTGCCCAAGATCACCAGCCGCCGATCCGGGTAAGTGGAGCGCTTCAGATCCTCCAGCATCAAATGGCAGAGCAAGAAGTGCCCCAGGTGGTTGGTGGCCATGGTCAGCTCATAGCCCTCCGGGCTGCGCAGGGGCTGCTTGAGCAAGGGCATGTAGATGGCGGCGTTGCACACCAGGGCATCCAGAGAGCGGCCCGACTGGCGAAATTGCTCGACAAATTGCCGCACACTGGCCAGGCTGGCCAGATCGATCGGCATCAAGGTGTAGCTGCCCTGGGGGATCCCCACCTGCTGGGCCATCCGCCGGCCTTTGTCCAGATCCCGACAGGCCATCACCACGTGCCAGCCGCGCTTGGCCAAGGCCAAAGCTGAGTATAGGCCAACACCCGAGGAAGCTCCGGTAATCACGACGGTGGGTTGCTCTTGTCCTTGCATATCCAACTCCTGTGCCATTTCCTTCCCAAAGCGGGATCCCTACAGGATCCATCTTGGGGGGGAAAGCGGATCGGACAACAAATTGATAAGGTTTGCGACGGTTTTCCGAAACAGTGGCTTCATTTTTGGACACACTGCCCCCGCTGGCAGGGGATCCGTCACACCAGGGCCAGTTGACGGGCCGGAGTGTTGTAAAAGTCGGAGAGCAAAGCAAACAGCTCCCGATCCTCGGCAGGTTGGGGCACGATCCCTTCCGGGCGGGCCAGCAGCTCATCGGCGATGTTCAGGTAGTACTGGCAGACGGGCTCCAGGCTGGGATCGGTTTCCGCCATCTCGAAGAGGGTCTTGCCCTTGACCCGCGAGACGCGAATATCTTCAATGAGGGGAAGCACCTCGATAACCGGCATGGGAACTGCCGAGACGTATTTGTCAATCAGATCCCGCTTACTGGTGCGATTGCCGATCAGCCCGGCCAACCGCAGCTTGCGGGTTTTGGCCTTTTCTCGCACCGAGGCAGCAATCCGATTGGCGGCAAACAGGGCATCAAAGCCGTTGTCGGTTACGATCAGGCAGTAGTCGGCGTAGTTGAGGGGAGCCGCAAAACCGCCGCACACCACATCCCCCAGCACATCGAAGAGGATGACATCGTACTCATCGAAGGCGTTCAGCTCCTTCAGGAGTTTGACGGTTTCCCCCACCACATAGCCGCCACAGCCGGCCCCTGCCGGGGGCCCACCCGCTTCCACGCAGTCCACGCCGCCGTAGCCGCGGTAGATCACATCTTCTGGGTAGATGTCTTCGTGGTGATAGCCCTTGGCTTCCAGGGTGTCGATGATGGTGGGGATGAGAAAGCCGGTCAGGGTGAAGGTGCTGTCGTGCTTGGGATCACAGCCAATCTGCAAGACCTTTTTGCCCCGCCTGGCCAAGGCCACCGAGATGTTGCAACTGGTGGTGGATTTGCCGATCCCACCTTTTCCGTAAACCGCCAATTTCACAGCGCGTTCCTCCATGGGGCAGACAAGGGACATTATCGGCAGCCAACCCGCCCCCTGAGAACTGTTGCGAAGGATAAAGGTGGATCCCTCAAAAAGCTAGAAGTTCCCAGATCTTGCAAATGGTCCTAAGAAAGTTCCCAGGGCTTCTCAAGTCGATTTTTGATGTTTTTCCCGATTTTAGTTTTAGATATACTTTCATCAGTGATCAAAAGAAAACAATTCCAGATGACAATTCACCCAAATCGGGAAGGATTCAGCTATGCCATGGCGCTGATCCCGTCCTCTTGGCTTGTCGCTGAGGCAGGGCTGAGTCGAGAAAGAATCAAGAATGGTCTCAATTCTGGGGGGAAGGTGGGGGGGAACCCTTCGCTCTCAGGGATCAAAGGCAAACGTAACTCGCACCGCTCCTGCAGAATCCACCTCGATCCTGCGCAGGAATTCCCGCAGGTAGGCACGCCGTTCGGTCTCGCTGAGGTCTTGCCAGAAGGGGGGGATGGAGAGGGTTTGGATGGTCTGGGTGAGGTTGGCGGGGGGGAGTTGCTCCAGCTTTTGGGCCAAGCGGGCCGTCTCTGCTCGCAACTGGTAGCGACGCTGGGCCAGAGAGGCTTCGTCCATCAGTCCAGATTGCTGTAGCTCTTCCAATTGCCGCAGCCGCTCGGCGTTGGCCTGGATTTGGGCTTGCAGCTCTTGGCGGGCTTGAGTGAGGGCTTGTCGATCCAGCGTCTGGGCGCGTTGGGGCAGTTGTTCGCACACCTGCCGGATCACCTCCTGCAGGACTTCGGTGTAGGGGAGGCTGTAGCGACAGGTTTGGCAGCGCAGATAGAGGTAGAGGGATCCGTTCTTTTTCCCCTTGCGAGGGGTGGTTTGCACAATGCGCAGAAGGCTGCCGCAAGAACAGCAATGAACCAGGCCGGCCAAAGCGCGGGGAGCACTGGCGCTGCGGCGAGGGATCCCTTGGTTGCGTTTGAGCCAGCGATCGATCTGGGCGGCTTCCGTGCGGCTGAGAAGGGCCGGGTGAGTGTCCCGCAGGGTGGTGCCGTCGGCATAGGCCAGATCCCCGCGGTATACCGGGTTGAGCAGCCAGTTGCGTCCGGTGGCCACAGAAATCCGCTTGTGGTGTTTTTCCTCCAAGAAGCGCACCGCCCGCCGCAGGGATCCGTAGAGGAGAAAGTGCTGGAAAAAATCTTGGATGATGCTGGCCTGCCGGCGATCCAGCACGTAACGTTCCCCTTCGCGGCGGTAGCCAAAGGGGGCAGGGCCAGGGGGGGGTTTGCCCGCCAGGCGGTTTTGGGCTTGGCTGCAGCAGAGGCGGCGGCTTTGCAACTGATGGGGGATCTCGGCCAGCAGCGGGATCCAATCGGCAGCCTTGGTGGGGGTTTGCAGACCGGATTCGGTGACCAAGCTGAGGCGGATCCCGGAGTGTTGGATTTGCAGCAGCCGCTCGTGAATTTCATCCGCCCGATCCCCCAGATCCGACAGGCGCAAGAGCAGCACTTCCTGCACCCAGCCGGCTGTGATGCGCCGGAACAGCTCCTCCAGATAGGTTCGGGATCCCCAATCGTGCAGGATGAGATCGGCCCCTCGCCCCTGGAGCCAGGCCAACTCCTGTTCCGGCAAAGGGGCATGGGAAGGCGTGTAGAGGTAGCCGCAAACGCTCATGGACAAGCCATTCAACTATTGTCACCGCCGCTGCGCCAGAACGGAATCAAGCACCTGGCGAATGTTGCCCTGGGCCTGTTGCAAGTGCTGACGAGCTTCCTGAGCAGAGCACCCCATCAAGGCCACAAGGATCGCGGTTTTCACCTCTCCATCACAAGCCTGCAGCAATTGGGCAGCCGCGGCGGGATCCAGATCGCAGGCTAGGGCCACCATTCGCTCCGCCCGCTGCTTGAGCTTGGCATTGCTGGCCTGGAGATCCACCATCAGGTTGCCATAAGTCTTGCCCAAGCGGATCATCACTCCAGTGGAGATCGTGTTCAACACCAGCTTTTGGGCTGTGCCGGCTTTCATGCGGGTGGATCCGAGGATTACCTCCGGCCCCACCAAAGGGGCAATAGCAATATCCACCTGCTCGGTTAGAGGAGAAGGGTGATTGCAGGCCAGGCCAATCGTGAGCGCCCCAATACTTCTGGCGGCTTGGATCCCACCCAGCACATAGGGGGTACGACCGCTGGCAGCAATTCCCACCACACTATCTTGAGCTTGGAGGTGGAGACTCTCCAGAGCGCGGGCAGCCGCTTCTGCGTCGTCCTCTGCACCCTCTACCGCCTGGGTCAGGGCTTTTTCCCCCCCGGCGATCAAAGCCACCACCTGGGTGGGGGAAGTGCCAAAAGTGGGCGGGCACTCAGCCGCATCCAGCACCCCCAGCCGACCTGAGGTTCCTGCCCCGATATAGATCAGCCGCCCGCCGCGACTCATCCGCTCGGCAATGGCATCGATGGCTTGGGCAATCGGCTCTGCTTGAGCAGCCACCGCTTCCGGCACCCGCCGATCCTCAGCGTTGATCCGTTTCACCAGTTCCCAGGTGCTGAGACGGTCGATCTCGGCTGTAGCCGGGTTGGGGCTTTCGGTCAGGGATCCGGGATCCCAAGCCAATTGTGGAGAAACCATGGCAGCGCTTGTCCAGGCAAGAGGGATCCGCCTTCAGGGATCCTACACTTTGTCTTCTCGGATTCTATCGGTGGCAGGGGGCTCTCCTGAGGGAGCAGTGGAGGGAAAAACTGCGCCAACAGCACCACAACAAGGGCAAGGAGCACCAAGCCGGCCCCCTTCGCCAACGTCCATTCAACCAAAACCTCTGCCAGCGGAAACGCAGCGCGGCCATTCTCCAAAGATGCCCCCATCACAAGCGGCGACCAGCCCAAATACGCCTCAGTCGGCAGCCCAACCGGTGAATTGAGGAAGGCGAGCGCCGCCCAGTGGCGGTACTCTAGAAGGTGTTCTAAGGACTCCGTCCCGCTACTGCGATGAGTAAGTCCATGCAAGCGATGGCAAGGACTCCGTCCCGCTACCGCGACCAGCCTGCCCTGCGCATCTTGATCGTGCGCCATGGTGAGAGCACCTTTAACCTGGAAAATCGCATCCAAGGCCGCTCCGATCTCTCCCGGCTCACCCCCACTGGAGAAGGGCAGGCGCAGCGTGTAGCCGAGGCCCTGGCCGGGATCCCGTTGGATTGCGCCTATTGCAGCCCCCTGTCTCGCGCCCTCGAGACAGCTCGCATCCTTTTGAAAGACCGAGAAGGGATCCCTCTGCACGTTACCGATCAACTGCGGGAGATCGACCTGACGGCCTGGGAAGGGCTGACCTTTGCCGAGGTGCAGGAGAAATACCCCGAAGATTACCACCTGTGGCGGCACCATCCCGACACCCTGGAGCTAGAGGGCCGCTTTCCGGTGCGGGATCTCTGGCAGCAGGCGCAGGGGTTTTGGGAAATGCTGGCTTTCCATCTGCAATCGGCTTCGGGCCCCTGGAACCATGGAGCGGATCCCTCCCCAAGGCAGCCCCTCAATATCCTCATCGTGGGCCACAGCGGCATCAATCGCGCCCTGGTCAGCACCGCCATCGGCCTGGGGCCACACCACTATCACCGCCTCGGGCAGGATAACTGCGCCATCAGCGTTCTCAATTTTCCCGAGGGCCTGCAGGGGCCGCCACAACTGGAATCTCTGAACATCACCGCTCACCTCGGCCAAGCCCTGCCCAAGCGCAAGCAGGGGATGCGCATCTTGCTGGTGCGGCATGGGGAAACCCAATGGAACCGAGAGCGCCGTTTTCAAGGGCAGCGGGATATCCCCCTCAATGCCACCGGGGAGGAACAGGCAGCCAAGGTGGCAGAATTTTTGGCCACTCAACCTCTGCAACTGGCCTTCTCCAGCCCCCTGAAGCGCCCTTGGGCCACAGCCGATGCCATCTGCAGCAACCACAGCAACCTCATTTTGCGCCCAATGCCCGACTTGCAAGAGATCTGCCACGGCGACTGGGAGGGCAAGCTGCAAAGCGAAGTCGAAGCCGAATACCCCGGCGAGCTGGAGCGCTGGCAACGGGATCCCGCCAGTGTGCAGATGCCCAATGGGGAAAACCTTCACCAGGTGTGGGAGCGCACTCGCTCCGCTTGGCAGGAGCTTTTGGCCATCACCGCAGCCCAGTTTCCTCAGGGCACGGCGGTTGTTGTTGCCCACGATGCCATCAACAAGGCGATCATCTGTCAGTTGTTCGACCTTTCCCCCCAAGCCTTTTGGATCTTCAAGCAGGGAAATGGCGCCATTACGGTGATCGACTATCCAGAAGGCAAGGAGGGTGCCCCGGTTTTGAAGGTGTTGAACCTCACCACCCATCTGTCCGGCCAGATCCTGGACTGCACCACCGCTGGAGCTTTGTAAAGATGGGCTCATCCCCTCTCCGCGAGCTAACAGGACGACTAACAGGACAAAATGTGCATCTCCAGGGAGTGCGCCTGTTGGATCCTTGGCGTCAGCGGGATGAAGTAACCGATGTGTGGTTGCAGGAGGGTCGTCTGCGGGCCACCGAGCCGGCAGGGATCCCTGCCGACATCCCCACCATCGATGGCTCAGGTTGGGTGGTGGGGCCGGGTTTGCTGGATCTGTATGCCCACAGTGGCGAGATGGTTGGCAGCGGTCGCGTAAGCGGTGCGGAGCACTTTCTGGCCCACAGTCGGGAAACCCTGACCTCTTTGGCTGCAGCGGCTTTGGCGGGAGGCTTTACCCAGGTGGGGCTTCTGCCCACCCCCCTTCCTGGAACCGGCCTATTTCCGGTGCTGGATCACCCGGAACACCTGAACCGCTACCCCCGCCAACGTGGGGATCCCCGCTGGCTGCCCTGGGCTGCCCTGAGCGTGGGTGGCCAGGGAGAAACCCCAACCCCCTGGGGAGAACTGGCGCAAGCGGGAGCAGTTGGCTTTGCAGAGGTTCAGCCACTGCGCTCCTTGGCTTTGGTGCGGCGGGCTCTGGAGTATTTGCGGCTGGAGAATAAACCCCTGCTGCTCTGGGCCTGGGATCCCACCTTGGCCGGGCAAGGCAGCCTCTACGAAGGGATCTGGGCGCTGCGCCTAGGGCTGAAAGGGATCCCTGCCAGTGCCGAAACTGCCGCTCTGGCCCGTCTCTTGGAGGTGATCAGGAGCGTTCCTTCCCCTCCGCCTGTGCATATTATGCGCCTGAGCCAAGCCCGCAGCCTGGAGCTGATCCAACAGGCCCAAGCCGAAGGACTGCCGGTTACCGCCAGCGCCACTTGGATGCACCTGATCTTGTCCGAAGAGGCCGTCTTTGAGCACCGCTACGATCCCCACCTTCGCCTTCTGCCCCCTCTTCCCAGCGCTGGCGACCGGGAGGCTCTGATCGCCGGGATCCGTTCCGGCAACTTGGGGATCGCTACGGATCACCACCCCTACACCCATGAAGAGAAAACCCTGCCCTTTGCCGATGCCCCGCCGGGGGCGATGGGCCTGGAGCTGGCTCTGCCGCTGCTGTGGCACCATTTGGTAGAAACGGGATCCCTGACGGCGCTGCAACTGTGGTCTGCCCTCAGCCTGTACCCGGCCCGCTGCCTAAACCTAGATCCGCCCACCCTTACCCCCCACAGCGACTGGGTGCTGTTTGATCCCACCCACCCTTGGACGGTTTCTGTTGCCACCCTCCACTCCCGATCGCCAGCGACTCCCTGGCTGGAGAAAACCCTGTGCGGCAAGGTGTTGCACACCCATGTCGAGGGGATCCCATCCCGCAGCTCTGCCCCTTGATCCCGAAGAAGGCCGACAAGACCTGTCCGGAGAAAGAGCCAATTCAAAGAGGGGGATCCCTTCCCGCCAGCAGGACGAGTCCTTAATTCAAAACTAATTCAAAACTCCCCGGCCAGAGCGGCTACACAACGCTCACACAGCTCTGGATGTTCGGCAAATTCCCCCACACGGGTGGAATAGTTCCAGCAGCGCACGCACTTTTGGCCGTCAGCCGGAAAAACAGAGACCTCCAAGCCTTGACCTGAGGTTTTCTCCAGTTCCACCTGTGAGGTGATGAACAAGTAGCGCAACTCGGCAGCCCGCTCCTGCAAAAGAGCGTATAGGCTGGGATCCGCTACCTTCAGGATTACCTTGGCCTCGGTGGAAGCGCCGATGGGCTTAAAGGACTCCGTCCCGCTAACGCGACCGGTACGGGCTTGCTCCAGAGCCTTGTTCACCTCTTGGCGCACCTCTCGCAGCTGCTCCCAAATGGCCGCCAACTGGGGATCCCGCCAGTGCTCCGGCAGCTTCATCCACCCCCCCTCAAACACCGAACGGGTGGGCTTGGGATAGGGCAGATGGCTCCAAATCTCTTCGGCCAGGTGGGAGAGAACGGGGGCGATGGCCTTGGCCAAGTTCTCCAGCAACAGGGAGAGCACCGTTTGACATTGGCGCCGCCGCAGACTTTGGGCATGGCTGATGTAGAGGCGATCCTTGGCAATATCCAGGTAAAAGTTGGAGAGATCCACCACACAGAAGTTCTGAATCGCCTGGAAAAATCGGTAGAACTGATAGCTGGCAAAAGATTCGCCGATCTCGGATCCCACCTCGTGCAGGCGGTGCAAAATGTAGCGGTCTAGCTCCGTCAAGGCTTCAAAAGGAACGGCATCCTGAGTTGGATTGAAGTCGTAGAGGTTGCTCAGCAAAAAGCGAGCTGTGTTGCGGATTTTGCGATATACATCCGCCATTTGCCCAAGAATGGTCTTACCCAGCGGCACATCCCCGGAGTAGTCCACACTGGAGACCCACAGGCGCAGCACATCCGCCCCGTAGGCGGGATCCGTCTGGGGATCTTTGCCGCCGTTAATTAACACCAGCGGATCGATGACATTGCCCAGGGACTTGCTCATTTTCTGGCCCTTCTCGTCCAGCACAAACCCATGGGTGAGCACCGCCTTGTAGGGGGCATGGCCGTTGACGGCCACGGAGGTAAGCAAACTGGATTGGAACCAGCCTCGGTGTTGGTCGGAGCCTTCCAAATACAGATCCACCGGGTAGCCCAACCCCTGCGCCTTGGCCACTGCCGCCCAGGAAGAGCCGGAGTCAAACCACACGTCCATGGTGTCCATCCCTTTGCGGTAGGTGCGGCCATTGTGGCGGTACTTCTCCGGCAGCAACTCCTCCACCGGGCGCTGCCACCAGGCGTCGGATCCCTCTTGGGCGAAGATGGCCTTGATGTGGTCGAGGGTCTCGGCGGTGAGCAGAACCTCGCCGGTTTCTTCGTCGTAAAAGACGGGGATGGGCACACCCCAAGCCCGCTGGCGGGAAATACACCAATCCGAACGCTCCGACACCATAGCGGTGATGCGGTTCTCCCCGATGGCCGGGATCCATTTCACGGTTTTAATGGCCTGCAGGGCCAGCTCCCGGAAGCCAGCTACAGACGCAAACCACTGCTCGGTGGCCCGGAAAATCGTTGGCTCTTTCGTGCGCCAGTCGTAGGGATATTTGTGGTTGTAGGGCTCTTCCTTGAGCAAAGCCCCCGCAGCCTGCAGAGCCTGGATGACAGCAGCATTGCCGCTGGTCTCCGGCTTCTTGGAGAGCACATCCAACCCGACGAACTGGGATCCGGCCTCGGCGGTAAATCTCCCCTGATCGTCCACAGGGCTGAGAATGGGCAGACCATACTTTTGGCCGGTTTTGAAGTCATCTTCCCCATGCCCCGGAGCTGTGTGCACAATGCCGGTGCCGGACTCGGTGGTGACGTAGTCCCCCAGCACGCAGAGGCTGGCGCGGTCAAAGAGGGGGTGCCGTCCTTGACTGTATTCCAGGGCGGATCCCGGCAGGGTGGCCTTGATCTCCAGAGGCGTCTCCAGAACCTTCTCCAGCCGCTCCCGCAGATCGGCGGCGATCAACAGCAGGCCGAAGCGGGGAGACTCCACCACTGCATAGGTGAGCTTGGGGTTAAAGCAGAGAGCCAGGTTGGCCGGGATCGTCCAAGGGGTGGTGGTCCAGATGGCTGCCCGCAGGCCCGGCATGAAAGGCTCCAAAACCGGCTGCGCCGCCGGACTCAGGCTCTGTAGCGGAAAGGCCACGTAGATGCTGGGGGAGATGTGGTTGTCAGGGTACTCCAGCTCCGCTTCCGCCAGAGCCGTCTGGGAGCTGGGGCTCCAGTGGACGGGTTTGAGGCCGCGGTAGATGTAGCCCTTGAGGGCCATTTGTCCAAACACCTCAATCTGTGCGGCTTCGTACTCCGGCGACAGCGTCAGGTAGGGCCGATCCCAGGATCCCCATACCCCCAGGCGCTGAAAACTGGCCCGCTGCACATCAACGTAGTGCAGGGCGTACTCCTTGGCTTTTTGTCGCAGCTGCAGAGGGGTGAGGTTTTCCCGCTCCTGCGGGGTGAGGCTTTGCAACACTTTCAGTTCGATGGGCAGGCCGTGGCAATCCCAGCCGGGCACGTAGCGCACCTTGCGCCCCTGCAGGATGTGGTACTTGTTGACGATATCCTTGAGGATCTTGTTGAGGGTGGTGCCCATGTGGATATCGCCATTGGCGTAGGGCGGTCCATCGTGCAGGACAAAGGGATCCCCAGGATTGTGGTCGGCAAGGCGCTGGTAGATTTGCTCTTCCTGCCAAAAGGCTTGAATGGCGGGTTCTCTCTTGGCGGCCTCTGCCCGCATGGGAAACTGAGTTTGGGGCAGGTTGAGGGTACTTTTGTAGTCCACGGCAACTCGAGCCAACTAGAGGGCGTCCTTCTATCCTACGCTGTTGCCTTATCCTCAGCAGTCCATCCCTCACCCCTCTTGTGGGACAGGGGATCCGAAGCCCACGGTCACCCAGAGCGCCTGGAGCTCTCAAACGGCTCCAACAAACCACCGCATGAACTCCCTGATCGAGAAAACAAGAAAAGATTTGTGCTAGTCTCAGGGTGTCGTTTAGTAAGGGAGGTTCCTGCGGATGCCAGATAGTAGTAGTTGTAAGGGTCGTCAAGTTGGGTTCAGCCGGCTGTGCGCCGGGGCTGTTCTCTAACGGTCTGAACTTAGATCCTTCAGTCTGCTGAAGGGTCTTCACGTTCTGGCTCGCTTGGAGTTCCTCCCGGCAGTCAGGTTCCAGTTGAAGGCCCGCTAGACCGCTCTTTCCCTGACCGCCTGTTGTTGCCTTGGGGGTGGGAGAGAGCGGATAGTTTTGCAGATAGCTGTAGCGGGGCTTGGAATGGACGGGCGTGTAAACTACCCGGCTCCGACCGCTAAGCGGTACGGAGCGGGCTTTCAGTAGCCCTGAGCCTGCTCTGCTCTACCAGAGAACAAAACAGGCCCGAACCTCTAGGCTGGTTTACGGCAGCCCCCAAAAGCGCAATCACATTCGCACCATTCAAATCCGCATCTCCTTCCCATCCACAGTGCCCACACTTGAACGACTTGCCACTGCGGTAGGACTTGCCCTGCTCAGGGTGGATGTGTAAGCACCGGTGACAGGTCTGCGACGTGTAGGCAGGCGGCACAAGAACCAGAGAAACCCCTGCAACCCTCGCCTTGTATTCCAGAAACTGGCGTAGCTGGTAGAACGCCCAACTGTTGGTTCTGCGCCGTTCGGCCTTGTTGCGCGGCTGTTGATTGACCCTTTCCCGGATCCCTGTCAGGTCTTCCAGGGCAATAGCGCTGTTTGTGGTCTTTGCCCTAGAGACAATAGCTTTGGAGATGCGATGATTGACCCACGCCTGAAAGCGCTTCTCCTTGCCAGACAGCCGTTGCAGCAGTTGACGGCATCTGCGCCGCGAACTGCGTGTGCCCTTACTGGCTTTGCGTTGGAGTACCGCCCTCAACCGGGAGTAGCGCTCTCGGACTCTGCTCAACTGCTGTCCATTCCAGTTGTCCCCCTCTGACGTATGGGCAATATCCGTCCTGCCCAAATCCACCCCGATCACCTTGTCGGTATCTTGTTGCTTGGGTGGTTTTTTCTCTACGCAAATCTGGATGTAGTAGGAGCCATCCTTCCGCTGGACTAGGGTGGCCGATTTGGGGTTAGAGCCAGCCAGCATTCCCCTCTGGTAGTTACCAATGGCTAGCTCAAAGCGTTCTCTCCCTTCCACCGTGGTCAGCGACACCGTCCAGTCTTTTTGACGGAACGAAAAGATACGGGCGTCGTAGGTAACAAAGCCGCTCTTAAACTCCTTGACGGGACGCTTTTTCTGCTTAGCCACTTTGCGGGAACCCGCTACCCGTCTGCACACCTGTTGAGCCAAGTTACTGGACAAGCCAAACCGGGCTCGAATCTCGTAGTAGCAAAGGGATTGGAGTTTGACTGCGTTGACTACTTTTTCTGGTGTGTTTTGGTTGACCCAGTTCAATGCCTGTACAAAGGCATCCATCGTCGCGTCCAATTTGGCGGCTTGCGACGGGGACACCTTGAGCTTACAGGATATGGTCAGGACTTGGCTCATAAGTTCATTGTACTTCATCAAAGCGCATTCCTCCCGACACCGACCCTACGGGTACAGTGCGGGGCTCCTGCGATTTCTAGCTGAAGATGCCAATGTTTCTTGAGGTTGGGTCCTTTCAAGACACCTCGACCCAACCTTTCGAGACCCCTCGGGATTGTTCGGTCAATTGCTGGCAGGAGTGGGGCGATCCACCACCGGAGCACCAAGGGAGTCGCCGCTATCGCAACCGCTCAAAAATAGGGCCAGCACCAGAAAGCAAACAAGCTGAGGGGCGCATAGTTTCCCATCTTAACAAGCTCAACTGCCTGTCCAGATTACCCCAGAGCCATTCCTCATCATCCTGAAGATTTCCTAAGGGACGGTGGGGATGGCCAGGGATCCCTCCAGAGCCAAGCGATCGCTGACGGTGAGACGCCGGCTCTCCAGTGTGATGCCCGTTTGGTTAACCAACATCACCGAGATCCACTCAGCACCGGGTTCTTGGGGAGCATCCGCCTGTAGGAAGATCCCTCCGGCCTGTAGAGGTTCGAGAGCAAACGAGGTCACCTCTGGGTAGCCCGCCCCGGCAACGGGTTGTTCGGCAACGGCGCCCAACAGCAAAGAGTGGGTGAGAGGCTCTGCCACAATTGCCTGCAGCGAATAGGTGGATCCCGGTTTGACCACCTCTGGCAGGTTCAAGGTGACGGTGGGAGGAGCAGATCCAGAGGTGAGGGTGCTGGCTTCCCGCAGCACTTCTTGGTCAATCAACAGCAGTTGTCCGGGATTGGCCGGATCTGGACGATAGCGATTGCGCACCAGGGCAGAGGCTTCTACCTGAAAGTCCCCCCGCACCGAGGATTGGGATCCCTCTACTTGGCTGAGAATATCCGCAACAATCTCAGGGCCCACCTGCCGCCAGGAGAGGATCTGGGCCGAATAGGTGAGCTTGGGATGAGAGCTCCACAGCTTGCGGATGGCACCTTCCACCTCTTCCCGGTCCAGCCCATCTCGGTGGCGGAAGTCGGGGCTGTAGCCGGCCATCACCCCTGGCAAATCCCGCCGGTTGGCGGCGGCCACCTGCTGGCTTAGCCACTCCACCAGGGCGGCTGGCGGTGGGCTGGAAACTTGCCGTTGGATCCCGCTTTCTAGGGGCATCGGGGCAGCTTGGGCCCAGGCCGAGGACTCCGTCCGGCTGACGTGACCGGCTGTCAATCCAAGGGGGATGCTCCAGCTCACGGCCAGAGCAAGGGGCCAAAGCAGTTGCGGAAAGTTAGATCGGGATTTCAAGCCATGGGCCTCCAGCCGGCAAATCTGGATCCCAGTCTAGCCTTAGGGCAGTTGGGATCCCAAAGTCCAGACCAGATAAGATCGATTGGAATAAGCTTTGGCTCATAGCGCCTGTTCTCCATGGCTCCCCAGCACTCTCCAGCTTTCTTGGCCCTGGTCAACGAGGCCAAAAGCCGCATCCAAGAACTGACAGTCGAGCAGGTCAGGCAAAAACAACTGCAAGGGGATCCCTTCTATTTTGTGGATGTGCGGGAAGAGTCGGAGTGGCAAGCCGGCCACGCTGCCGGAGCCATCCACTTGAGCAAAGGGATCATTGAGCGGGACATCGAGAGGGTGATCCCCGACAAAGAAGCGGAGATCGTCCTGTACTGCGGCGGCGGGTTTCGTTCGGCGTTGGCAGCCGATAATCTACAGAAAATGGGCTATCGTCGGGTGATCTCGATGGATGGGGGCATGCGGGCTTGGCGAGAAGCGGGCTTTCCTGAGGAGCGCTAGAGCTGGCGGATTTCTTCCCTCACCCATAGGAAGAGGGGGGTATTGGCTGCTATCTGGCTGCTATCTGAAATGGCCGACCACTGAAGGCGGGAAGTGGGGGCGGCCCAACCTTGTTTAGAATGGCGATAGCCTGGCCGTTTAGCTTTACCCCTCTGCCATGCTCCAAACCCTGCCCCGCCTGGATGTTGCCGCCCGTTTGCAGCAGTTGCGCCAGCTTCTGCAAGAGCAAGATCTGGATGGCTTTTGGGTTCCCTCTGCTGATGAGCATCTCAATGAGTATTTGCCGGAACATCGCAAGCGGCGCCAGTGGATCACAGGCTTTACCGGCTCGGTGGGGGATGCCTTGATCACCCGGGACAGGGCTTGGCTGTGGGTAGATCCCCGCTATCACGAACAGGCGGAGCGGGAGGTGGATCCCAACCTATTCACAGTGATCAAAGGAGGTCTGCCGAATCAGCCCAGCCTGATGGAGATTGTGGAAGAGCTGGGATCCGGCTTTCGCCTGGGGGTGGATCCCTTTACGGTGGCAGTGGCCACCTATCGCCAGTTGCAGGCCCATGCCCAAGCGGGAGGGGTGCTCTTGATCCCGGTCATGGAAAACTTGGTGGATAAGCTGGCTCAGGGATCCGCTCCTGTCGCTCCCTTTGACCGGCCCATTGACTCGGTACCCACCCACCTAAGCGGGGCCACCCCTGCAGAAAAGCTGGCCCAAGTCCGGCAGGAGATGCGCCGCAAGCGGGTGGGACTGTTGCCCCTGACCAAATTGGATCAGGTGGCCTGGCTGTTTAACCTGCGGGGATCCGACATCCCCTACAACCCAGTGTTTTGGGCCTATGCTTTGGTCAGCCTAGATAGAGCGGCTCTATTCACAGATCTGGAGCGGCTCAGTCCCCCATCTCGGCAATTTCTGGCAGAAGCCGGGGTGGAACTCTGGCCCTACGAGACCTACAGCCAACAACTGCCCCAATGGGCCAAGAGCTATGCGCCGGTGGGCTTGGATCCCAAGCAGACCACCCAGGGCACTCAAGAGCTGCTGCAGGATGCGAGCTGCCGCGAGCTGGAGCACCCAGTAGAAGCCCTCAAGGCCGTGAAAAACCCCACCGAGCTGGAACAGATGCGCCTGGCCAACCGCAAAGCCAGCCGGGCCAAGATCCGTACCCTGGCCTGGATCGACCGGCAAATCCAACAGGGGATCCCCATCAGCGAAGCCGATGTGGCCGCCATCATGGAGGCCCATTACCGGGAGGAAGGGGAGTGGGTGGGCCTGAGCTTTAACACCATTGCCGGCGCCGGCGCCAACAGCTCCATCATCCACTACAGCACTCCGGATCCCCAAAAGCTGCTGCAGCCGGGCGAACTGTTTTTGTTGGACTCCGGATCCCACTACTTGGGGGGCACCACCGACGATACCCGCACCGTTTGGATTGGCCCGCAACCCGCGGATCCCTTGTGCAAGCGGCGCTATACCGAGGTGCTCAAGGCCCACATTCAATGCGCCCGCCAGATCTTCCCCCCCGACACCTATGGAGTCTCGTTGGATGGGATCGCCCGCTCTACCCTTTGGCAGGCCGGGCTGGACTATGGCCATGGCACCGGCCACGGTGTCGGCGCCTTTTTGAATGTCCACGAGGGGCCCAACGGGATCCACCGCCGCGCCAGCACCCCTCTCAAAGTGGGCATGATCAACAGCATTGAGCCGGGCTACTACCAGCCGGGATGGGGTGGGATCCGCCTGGAGAACCTCTACGAGGTGATTGCCATTCCCGAGCCGGAGGGCTGGATGGGCTTTCGCTCCCTGACTTGGATCCCTTTTGATGGGCGCTTAATCGATTGGGAACTGTTGAACGAGGCGCAGCGAGCCTGGCTGGACGAGTATCACCGGCAGGTTTACGCCATGCACTACGCCACCTTGCCAGAACAGGATGCCGCCTGGCTAAAATGCGCCTGCGGACTGAGCTGATGTACTCGCGCAAGCGTTGCGCGGCGATTACAAATCCCCTGGCAAAGAACGCAGGAAGGATCCCCGCAGTTGACCACATGCGGCATTGCCATCCAAGCCACGGGTTTGGCGCACAGTGGCCCGCACTTGGTGCTGTTCGAGCTGGCGGACGAACTCTCTGACCCGTGTCGGGTGGGGGCGTTGATAGTCAGCTTCAGAGATGGGGTTGTAAGGGATCAGGTTCACGTGCAGTTGTACCCCTGACCGGCTGGCCTGCTGCAGCAATTGCGCCAGTTGGCGGGCATGAATGGGCAGATCGTTGACCCCCGACAGCAGGGTATATTCAAAACTGACTCGCCGCCCGGTGCGCAGCATGTAGTCGCGGCAATCCTGGATCAGAGTGTCCAGAGGGTAGTGGGCTGCCGAAGGGATCAACCGTTGCCGCAGGTCTTGATTGGGGGCATGCAAGCTGACGGCCAGGGTAACTTGCAGATCCTGCTGCGCCAGCCAGGCAATTTGCCGGGGTACCCCCACCGTCGAGAGGGTGATATGCCGTTGGCCGATGCCGATATCTTGATTCAGGCTGCGGATGGCTTGTACCACCGTATCGCGGTTGAGCAGGGGTTCCCCCATGCCCATAAAGACCACATGGCTGACGCGACGGCCAAAATCTTCCTGCACCGTCAACACCTGATCCAGAATCTCGTGCAGCTCTAGGTTGCGCCGGTAGCCCATCTTGCCGGTGGCACAGAAATCGCAGGCCATCGGGCAGCCCACCTGAGAAGAGACGCAGACCGTCAGACGCTTGGCCGTTGGGATCCCTACCGTTTCGATCAACTGCCCATCTGCCAGCCCCAGCAGAAACTTCACGGTGCCATCGCGGGCCTCTGTCCGTTGCACAATGCGCGAGCGTCCCACCGGGTAGCTTTGCACCGCCTCTCGCCAAGCCCTAGGAAACACCGTCACCTGTTCCAGGGAGCGGATCCCTTTTTGGTAGATCCAAGCATGCAGTTGTTGCCCGCGATAGGCCGGCTGTCCTTGGGCAACCGCCCAGTCTTTCAGAGCAGACAAGGATTGCCCCAGCAGGGGAATGGGTAGGGCCGACATCAATACCATCTTAGACGAGATCTCAAGAGCATGACTCTAGTCAATAATAAGCTCAACTATACTGAAAATAATGTATAATTGTATAATATGTTCAGTACGGATTACTACCAGTTGATCTTTCTGTTTACTTTCGAGTCTGCCAACATGGTAGCCAAAGCAAAGCAGAAAATTGGTAGTAAGACGACACGGAAACTGCGCTTTGGGTATTCTACTCAAAGCTTTGCGGGATACCGCCATTCTGTTTGGACTCCGTCCCGCTAACGCGAATGGAAACAAGCAGAATGCTATCGCTGCATAGTTGAACAGTGATGTTCAGCAGTGTTCAGCGTAAATGTATCAGGCACAGGAGTCCGGCTCCTCTACTCTAGCCTGTCCCTGCAACCCAATCCCCTTCAAGAACTCCGTCCGAGTGGCGCGAACGGCCTCGTCGCCACAGGGTTGCGGTTCCCCTGCCCATGGCAACAACTCCGCCAGAGACAGGGCGGGTGACGGTAAGCAACAATGCTCTCTTAAATCCCTTAAATTCCCTTAAATAAATTAAATCAAGTTGCCCAAGGGCTTTTCCACCCCGCACTCAAGTACAGGGCTACCAAGCTATTCCCTGGTGTAGTTTTGTAGAGTGTGTTATGGAGTGCGCCATCGCGACGGAGTCCCTGACAGTTGGACAAAGTCTGCAAGATCAGGAGTGCTCAAACAGAATCTTCTCAATCTCTATTGAATCTATCTGAACCTATGTCTGTTTCCGCCCAACTGGCCCAACTGGCCACCTGGATGGCAGGGCACTTCAACAACCTGCAGCAGGCGCTTGCAGAGCCCGTCTGGTTTGCCAACATTCATGTGTACCAATGTCCCTTGCCTTGGTCGGTGTTCCAGGGGGTGGGGTTTTACGTGGAGCAACTGTACGACATTTATCCTGAGCAGCCCTACCGGCAGCGGGTGATCCACCTCTTCGATACTCCAGATGGGATCCGGATTCAAAACTATGCTCTGACAGCTCCTGACTCCTACAGGTGCGCCGGTCGGGAGTTGTTGCTAGGCAACGCTTACGCGAAGGGGAAATTGGCCGGTCTGACAGCAGCGGAGTTGGAACTCTTGCCCGGCTGTGTCACCCAGGTGGAATGGACGGGATCCTGCTATCGGGGCCGCAGCCTGCCCGGCAAAGGCTGTATTGTTGAACGCAAAGGCAGAACCACCTATTTGTACAGCGAGTTTGAGATCGGAGCCGACTACTTTCACAGCTTGGATCAAGGTCGGGATCCGGAGACCGATCAAGTGATCTGGGGATCCCTATCCGGGCCTTTTCGGTTTGTCAAAAAACAGGATTTTTCCCAGTACCTACCCCGGTGGGCTGAAGTGCTGAACCATGAGGCTGTTGGAGCAACTGGTTGAGCAGCTGCGGGCGCTGGGGATCCCGTTCGCGTCGTCAGGACGGACTTCCCGGCGAGAGTTGGTCTGGCTAACCCTGCGGTTGGCCTGGGAAAACGCGATGCGCTACCGGCTGTAAGGACTCCGTCCCGCTTACGCGATTGGCCTGGCCTCTGAAATGGCCCATAGCTCGATGTTGGCGCTGTTCCCCTTCATCCTCACGCTCCTGACCGGGGTTGGGCTGTTTGTCGGCTCCTCTGAGCAAGCCTTCGAGCGCTTGATGGAGCAGTTGAGCCAAATTGCTCCCCAAGAGGCCCTGACGCTTTTGGATCGGTATGTGCGCGAGCTCCGCTTCGGGCAAAAAAGTGCTCCGCACCGCTGACGCGAACGGGGGCTGTTGTCCCTCAGCTTTTTGGGCACCCTGTGGGCTGCTTCTGGAGCCATGGGGGCGGTGATGACAGCTTTGGATCTCAGCCATGAGATCCCTCAAGATAGGCGCCGTCCCTTCTGGAGACGCAAGCTGATCTCGCTGGTTTGGATGCTCGCCACCTTGGGGTTGACCGGACTGGCCAGCTTGATCTTTTTGTTCAGTGCCAGCTTTTTGCGCTTCTTGTACAGGAAAGCGGGATTCTTAGCGCAGGAAGTTGGCGGGCCGACTCAGTTGGATCCCTTGCGAGAGCTGGGGTTGAACTTGTGGGGGATCCTCACCTGGCCGATTTCGCTGGGGTTGGTCGTCTTCTCCTGCTGGGTGCTGTATCGATTTGGCCCCAGCCTGCGCCGACCCCAAATGCCGATTTGGCCGGGAGCCATCGTGGCCAGCCTACTGTGGGTTGGGGTGTCTTGGGGGTTGCGGATTTACGTGGAGCACTTTGGGCAGTTCAACCAAGTCTACGGGGCGGTGGGGGCAGTTATTGTGCTGCTGCTCTGGGTTTGGCTCACTTCCTTGGCGCTGCTGTTTGGGGATCAAATCAACATCGCCCTCTACCAGGCGCAAAAATGGATTGCAGAACGGGATCCCTAGCCCTTACTCCAAATCCGAGTCATGGATGCAGACGGAAATTCTCTCACCCACTCCTGAGCACATTGCCGTAGCGGCGGCAGCCTTGCTGCGGGGCCAGTTGGTGGCCATCCCCACGGAGACGGTTTACGGCCTGGCGGGCCATGGCTTGGATGAGCAGGCAGTGGCGAACATTTTTGCCGCCAAGGAGCGCCCCCGCTTCGATCCCCTGATCCTGCATCTGCCGGCTGGGGTGACCCTAGAGCAGCTGCAGGGGTGGCTGGTGGATGTGTCGGCTTTTACTCCCACCGCCCGTGCTCTGCTGGGATCCCTGATCGACACCTTCTGGCCGGGGCCCCTAACCTTGGTGCTGCCCAAGTGTCCCACCGTGCCGGATCTGGTGAGCAGCGGGTTGCCTACTGTTGCCCTGCGGGTGCCTGCTCACCCGGTGGCTCAAGCTTTGTTGCAGGCGGTGCAAACCCCTCTGGCTGCCCCCAGTGCCAATCGCTTTGGCCGCATCAGCCCCACCTCAGCCCAGGCCGTCTATGCAGAGTTGGGAGGGCGGATCCCTTACATCTTGGATGGGGGAGAGTGTGCTGTGGGCCTGGAGTCCACCGTGCTAAAGCTCAGCCCCGAAGGGATCCCAACGCTGCTGCGCCCAGGAGGGATCCCACTGGAAGCCCTGGAGGCCCACCTGGGGTTGCCCATCCGGTTGCCCCCAGAACAGGCCCCCAAGGATGGCACAACGGGCCCGCCAGAAGCGCCGGGACGACTGAGCAGCCACTATGCCCCCAGTAAGCCCCTCCGGCTTTTGCCCACCCCTTTTGCCCAGCTTCAGCCCGGCGATTGGCAACAGGTGCAGCACCTGACAACCGGTCATTCCCACCTGGGCATCCTCAGCTTTGCCACGGATCCGCAGGCTCTGCTGAACACCCTCTCCCGCCATTGGCCGGGGATCACGTTCAGTTTGGAGTGTTTGGGTTCGGATCCCAAGGCAGCCGCCCGCGCCCTCTTTGCCAGCCTGCGCCGCCTGGATGAGGGAGATGCCACACTCCTATTGGCAGAACCCCCGCCCATCTCGACGGGGTTGGGCTATGCGATGATGGATCGGCTACGCCGGGCCAGCAGCCTTTCGCGTTAGCGTCGCTTAGCGATATGGAACCTTCCCCCCTCGTTGCCATCGTAATGGGCAGCGATTCCGATTTGCCCACCCTTGCACCTGCCGCCCAGGTGTGTGAGGAGTTTGGGATCCCTTACCAATTGCAGATCCTCAGCGCCCATCGCACTCCCGAGGCGATGGTAGAGTTTGCCCGCCGCGCCCATACCCAAGGGATTCGCGTCATTATTGCCGGGGCAGGGGGAGCAGCCCATTTGCCGGGGATGGTGGCGTCCCTCACCCCTCTGCCGGTGATCGGGGTGCCGGTGCTCAGCCCATCCCTGCAGGGGGTCGACTCCTTATACTCGATTGTGCAAATGCCCAAAGGGATCCCGGTGGCCACGGTGGCCATTGGCAACGGCTACAATGCGGGTCTGCTGGCGGTGCAGATCCTAGCCAGTGGGGATCCCGATCTGCTCCGGCGGGTGATCGCCTATCGGGAAAGCCTAAAACAGGCGGTGCAGGAGAAAAACGATCAGTTGCAAGCCCAAGGGTGGAAAGCCTATCTCGACTCCACCGGCAAAGCATAAGAGCATAATTTAGAGAACGTTGACCTATCTTGCCGCCTTGCAAAGGGCCAGATAGGGCCGAGTTTTGGGAGTTGCCATCGGTGAAACATCAATCGGGTCGCCCTTCTTCCGGCCAGGGATCCTGGTCAGAGTATCTGCAGCGGGTGGGGCGTGGGGCAGTGGAGACGGGATCCCAAGTTGCTCTGTGGATCCTATCGGGGCCGCAGTGGCGGGTTTTGGCTCTGTCGGCCTTGGCGTTGGCAGGGCTGGCCTTCTGGAATGGGCGGCTGGCGCTCTCTCTGGGGGTGGGCACCTTGGTGATGTTGGGGCTACAGGGGGTGCGCAGCCCTGAGTTCAACCGCCGCTGGCAGGAGTGGCAAGCTTGGTTTCGGCAGGCGGATCGCTGGCTTTTGCTGGCAATTGGTTCGGGAGCAGCCGCCACCTTGGGCACCTACACCCTCATCTCCATCTGGGCAGAATCCACCCAACGCTGGCTGGCCACCGGTGCCATTCTACAGGGATTGGCCACTCTAGCCTTGTTGTCGCTGCTGTTTGGGGAGTGGCTCAGGGGCCGACAAGAGCGGCAACGGTCTCAATTGGAGCGCGACCTCAGCGACATTGCTTCTCCCGATCCCTTCCGACGGCTGGCGGGCGTTCGCCGCTTGCAGAGCTTAATGTCCCACCTGGATCCCGAGCAAACCCGGCTGGCGGTGGATTATCTGCGGTTGGCCCTCGACCAAGAGACGGTAGCGGTTGTGCGGGAAGCCCTGCTGGAGGCCCTACAGGGATGGGGGATCCTGCGCCGCCTCAACGATTTGACCAATCTCAAACACCCCAGCAGGGATCCCTCTTCAAACTAAGATAACGGCTGTCTTGGTCCTCAAGGGTTTGACTGGGATGATAAATTCAGTCCCTTGGGCAATCCGCCAGATAGATTGCTCACCTCAGGTTTAGCTAAACCGCCGAGAAGCCCCGCGCTGTATGCGTAGCAACCCTGCGGGAAGCTAGCTACAGGGTCGGGAGTATGTTACGCGGCATACCCCCTTTCCATCTAGGCTCAGGCTTGTCCCTCTGCCGCCAGCCCTATTGCAAAAAGCTTGCTTGGAGCTGGCCTGCAAGGAAGGCTAGAATCTTTTACTATGGGCAATCCTCTCCAGCCGCTCCCTTAGCCGCACTGTGCCAGCATGTATACCATTTCCGACTTTGACCGCCTGATCCAGTTTCTCCCAGTGGAGATCCGCCCTGAAGTGCAGATCGAGATCGGCACCCCTGACCAGTCTCGGGTTGTGCAGCCGTTGTGGCGCTTCCCCTGGCAAAAGTACTCTCGCTTTGCCATTGACCTCAGCCGTTGGCAGAAGCTGAGCCCTGACCAGCAGAAGATCTACTTCTTGCGAGAAGCGGTGATGGCCACAGAGCTGGCTTTGGGGGATAACTGGTCGGCGTTGTTGCTGTATCCCGCCTTGATCGGGGCCGGCAGCATGGGCATTTTGGTAGAGCTGCAGATGGGAGATAACCTCGGCGTTGGCTTAGCAGCAGGCTTGGCCGCGTCAGCGGTGTTTCTGTTGCGCAAAGCGGAGAAGGGCCAGAAGGCCCAGGTAGCAGCCGACGAGTTTGCCGTGCGCTATGCCTCCCAGAATGGCTACACCTCCGAGCAAGCTGCTGCTATCTTGCTGAGCGCGCTGCAGCAGGTGGCCATCCTCGAAGATCGCGTCAAGAACGACTACGACACCACCATGCGCCGCCGCAACCTGGAGTTCTTGGCGCAGCGGGGCCTGGGATCCGGCACTCTAACCATCAACCCCAAGTACCGCAACAAAGGCCAGAGCTCCAACCCCAATCCTTACCAAAACCCCTTCCAGCGCTGAGTCTTCAAGGCATGCGCAGCTCCCCTTCTACCTCGAGGCGGGTGTAGGGGCCGACGCGAAGGAAGCGCTCCCCCAGCATCTCGGCGGCGGCAGGCTGGATCCAGCCCATGCGCTGCAGCAGGTGCAAAGCCAAAGCATATTTGGCCCGTGCAGCTCCATCCTGGACCTTGATGGCCAGGCCCATGCCTTCCCCCACCCGGCCAATGCACTGGATCCCTTCAGCACCCGATTTGCTCACCAGATCCCCTTGAGTAGCCCGCATCAACTCCGTGTCGAAACACCCCTGTCCAGCCACCATCTCCGGGTGATGGGTCATGGCCCGTGCTACCGATTCCAAGTCGGGCCGCTCGCCAGCAGTCAGTTGGGCGAATAGGGAGGCCAGGTGATTCAGTTGCAGTTGGTAGGTGGGCACCCCACAGTCATCCCGCGCAAACAAAAACTCTTCCGAGGGCATTTGCAGCAAATCCGCCAGCTTGGCCCGCACCAGGGCTTGCACCGGATGCTGCCGCTGGGCGTAGTCTGACAAGGTCCAGTTTTGGGCGCGGCTGGCCACGAGCATGCCGGCATGTTTGCCGGAGCAGTTGTGGCACAGGGGGCTGGGCTTGCCGGGTGGGGTGGGGCAGACCAGCAAATCGGGAGACAGATCGGCCCGCCACAGTATACTGAACACCTGCCGCGCATGAGCCGTGGTGCCCTGATGGGATCCGCACATGATGGCAATATCTTTCTCGCTGAGGCGGTAGCGCTCGCGGATGCCGGTGGAGAGCATGGCCAGCGCTTGGAAAGGCTTGAGGGCAGAACGGGCAAAAACAGGGGTGGTGCTGTTGCCGGCCATGGCCAGAGAACGCCCGCGGCTATCGGCCACGACAGCTTGGCAATGATGGATAGATTCGGTCAACCCCTCCCGCAAGACATGGATTAAGAGTTCGGGGGCGGTGGAACGATTCTCAAATGACATGAAAACCTGGGAAAGGGCTGACGAAGCTGGGAAAGAGGGTGTGTACTCTTCAAATCATACGCGCAGATCCTACACGAGAAGTTGGCGGGATCCCCTAAAGTAGCAAAATGGAACCCTTCCGCTCGGATCCGTGACCTCTGCCATGTCCTCCAATCCCCTGGTGTTTTTGGTCTGTCACGGCAGCCGGGATCCCGATTATCAGCAGGCTTTGGCAGATTTGTTGGCCCGGGTGCAGCAGCAGCTAGCTCCTCAAGTGGTGGAGCTGGCCCAGTTGGAAGGTCAGCCTCTCACCCTGGCCGAACAGATTCAAGGACGGCTGGCAGCTTGGCTGGGCGCAGGCCGATCTCCCGATCAAGTGGTGCTGCTGTCGCTGTTTATGGGCGAGGGATCCCATGTGGAAGAGGATTTACCGGCTGCGGTGAAGCAGGTTCAAGCTCGCTGGCCGCGCCTGCCCATCCGGTTAACACCCCCCATTGGCCAGCACCCGGCCCTCCTGGATCTGTTGGTGGCTCGCATTCTGGCTCCACAGCCCTCTTGCTCTGCAACGCTCAGGCAATCCGGCGAACGGGCAGATGCCTGGATTGTGCTTGGCCATGGCAGCCGTCTGCCGGGGTTTGCCGCCCAGCTCCAAGCAGGGATCCAAACTGTGCAACGGCGCTTGCCCGAGATCCCCTTGCATGTGGCTTTTGCTGCCCAGTCCCCCACCTTAGAAGCGGTCGTGATCCATTGCTTGCGCCTTAGCCAGTGCCGTCTACGGGTGCTGCCGTTTTTTCTCTTTCCAGGCGGTCTGCTGCGCGCCCTACAAGAACAGGCTCAGCGATTACAGCGGGAATGGCCTCTGCTCCAAATCCAGGTGGAGCCGCCCCTCTGGCGGGATCCTCAACTGATGCAGGCCATTGTGGAGACACTGCAGGCTTTTAGCCCGGCGCTGGAATAGCCGAATCTTTCCCGTTCCCTCAAAATGGATATTTCCAACAGCAATGACGCGACCGGGACTTGAGATGGGCAAAGTGTATTTGGTGGGGGCAGGGCCTGGGGATCCAGGGCTGCTGACGGTGAAGGGAAAGGCGCTACTCGCCCACGCGGATGTGGTCATCTACGATGCTCTGGTGGGATCCTCCATCTTGGATCTGATCCCGCCGACGGCAGAACGGATCTATGCTGGCAAACACTGCGGCGCTCACACCTTGCCCCAGGAGCAGATCACAGCCTTGCTGATGGAGAAAGCTCGGACGGCAGCCGTGGTGGTGCGGCTCAAAGGGGGGGATCCCTTCATCTTTGGGCGAGGCGGCGAGGAGATGTTGGCTCTGGTGCAGGCCGGGATCCCAGTGGAGGTGGTGCCGGGAATTACGGCGGGCATTGCCGCCAGCGCCTATGCCGGGATCCCTCTCACCCATCGCGACCTCAGCTCCTCAGTTGCTTTTGTTACCGGACATGAGGCGGCAGGGAAATACCGCCCTCAGGTCAATTGGCGGGCTTTGGCCGGGGCGGTGGAAACCCTGGTGATCTACATGGGCATGCACAACCTCAGCCACATTGCCGCCGAATTGTTGGCCGGAGGGAAAGCTCCCGATACCCCGGTTGCCCTGATCCGCTGGGGCACCACCCCTGAGCAAGAGATTCATCTGCTCCGCCTGCAGACTCTGGCTGGGCAGCCCTCGCCCGTAGCACCGCCTTCAATTGTTGTGGTGGGAGCGGTGGTCAGCCTGGCCAGCTTGTTGCCCACTTTGCGTCCGCCAGTCTCGTATTGCTCCGCAGCGCTTGCGCAACCGGAATCTCCATGAACGCCTTCTTTCGCAAGTTGGGTGCCCTCTTCTCCGCCTACTACGCCTACATGCTGGAGTACCGGGCCGAGCTGATCCTGTGGGTGTTGGCCGGATCCCTGCCCCTGATCATGATGGGGGTGTGGAGCGAGGCAGCCCGCTCAGGAGACTTCTCGCTGTCTGCTCTGGAGTTCATCCGCTACTTTCTGGCGGTGTTCCTGGTGCGCCAGTTCACCATCGTCTGGGTCATCTGGGACTTTGAGCGAGAGGTGGTCGAAGGCAAATTATCTCCTCGCCTGTTGCAGCCTCTGGATCCCGCTTGGCACCATGTGGCCAGCCACCTGATGGAGCGCTTGGCCCGTCTCCCCTTTACCCTGGTTTTAATCGCCCTTTTCTTCGTCCTCTACCCCCCTGCCTTTTGGATCCCCTCTTGGGCCCAGGCGGGGCTGGGATCCCTGGCCATTCTCCTGGCTTTTGCCCTGCGCTTTCTCATGCAGTACACCCTGGCGCTGCTGGCCTTTTGGGTGGAACGGGTGACGGCCTTGGAGCAATTCCATTTTTTGGTGTACTTGTTTTTCTCGGGGGTGATCGCTCCTCTGGAGGTGTTCCCACCACCCGTGCGCCAGGTCTTGGCCTGGACACCCTTCCCCTACCTAGTGCATTTTCCCGCCAGCCTCTGGGCAGGGATCCCGGTGGATATTCTGGGCGGCTTTGGCATGGGCCTGGCCTGGACGGGCCTGCTCTGGCTGGCTAACCGCTGGTTATGGCGCAAAGGCTTGCAACAGTACTCAGGAATGGGAGCTTAGAGGGCCAGGTTCAGCTAGAAATCGCAGGAGCCCCGCACTGTACCCGTAGGGTCAGTGTCGGGAGGAAAGCGCTTTGATGAAGTACAATTAACTTATGAGCCAAGTCCTGACCGTCTCCTGTAAGCTCAAGGCGTCCCAGTCGCAAGCCGCCAAATTGGACGCGACGATGGAGGCTTTTGGCCAAGCCTTGAACTGGGTCAACCAGAACACGCCGGAGAAGATCGTCAACGCGGTCAAACTGCAATCCCTTTGCTACTACGAGATTCGAGCCCGGTTCGGCTTGTCCAGTAACTTGGCTCAACAGGTGTGCAGACGGGTGGCGGGCGCTCGCAAAGTGGCGAGACAGCGCAACCGTCCGGTTAAAGAGTTCAAGCGTAGGTTCGTTACCTACGATGCACGTATCTTCTCATTTCGCGAGAAAGACTGGACGGTGTCGCTGACCACGGTGGAAGGGCGAGAGCGCTTTGAACTAGCCATTGGCAACTACCAGCGTGGGATGCTGGCTGGTTCCAACCCCAAATCGGCCACCCTAGTCCAGCGGAAGGATGGCTCCTACGACATCCAGATTTGCGTAGAGAAAAACCCGCCCAAGCAACAAGATACCGACAAGGTGGTCGGGGTGGACTTGGGGAGGACAGATATTGCCCATACGTCAGAGGGGGACAATTGGAATGGACAGCAGTTGAACAAAGTCCGCGACCACTACTCCCGGTTGAGGGCGGTACTCCAACGCAAAGCCAGTAAGGGCACACGCAGTTCGCGGCGCAGATGCCGTCAACTGTTGCAACGGCTGTCTGGCAAGGAAAGACGCTTTCAGTCGCGTCAGCGTTGCGTAGCAAAAACGTGGGTCAATCATCGCATCTCCAAAGCTATTGTCTCTAGGGCAAAGGCGACAAACAGCGCTATTGCTCTGGAAGACTTGACAGGGATTCGGGAAAGGGTCAATCAACAGCCACGGAGTAAGACAGAGCGCAGGCGGGCCAATAGTTGGGCGTTCTACCAACTACGTCAGTTTCTGGAGTACAAGGCGAGGGTTGCAGGGGTTTCTCTGATTCTTGTGCCGCCCGCCTACACGTCGCAGACCTGCCACAAGTGTTTACACATCCATTCCGATCCTGCGCAGTCCTACCGCAGTGGTAAGTCGTTCAAGTGTGGGCACTGTGGATGGGAAGGAGATGCGGATTTGAATGGTGCGAATGTGATTGCGCTTTTGGGGGCTGTCGTAAACCAGCCTAGAGGTTCGGGCCTGTTTTGTTCTCTGGTAGAGCAGAACAGGCTCAGGGCTACTGAAAGCCCGCTCCGTACCGCTTAGCGGTCGGAGCCGGGTAGTTTACTGCTGCCTATCCATTACGCCCAAGTCTGGTCACTCTTGAGGGTAATGGGGGAGCAACAACTTATTATTGTTATTGGAATTGATTGGATTCACGGGATCCCAGCCAACTGGCGGGCCACCAGGGCGGGAAGTTGAGCCAACGGGATCCCTTCCAGGGCTTCTGCTGCAAAAGCGCAGGTGAGAAGTTGCCTGGCCTCAGCTTGGGGAATACCCCGGCTTTGCAGATAAAAGATCTCTTCCGCCTCCAGTTGGCTGACGGTGGCCCCGTGGGCACACTTGACGTTGTCGGCAAAGATCTCCAGTTGTGGCTGGGTGTCGACCCGCGCTTTGGGGCCTAGGAGCAGGTTGCGGTTGGTCTGGGCGGCGTCCGTCAGTTGGGCCTCTCGGCTCACCAGAATCCGTCCGCTGAAGACCGCATGGGCCGTCTCGTCCACAATGCACTTGTGCAATTGGCGGCTGCTGCCGTGGGGGGCCTGATGCACCAGGCGGGAGTGGGTGTCGCTGTGCTGGGATCCCTTCAGCAGCGTTAGCCCCTGCAGTTGGGTGTGGGCCTGGGCTCCGGCTTGGGTGATCTCCAGGTTGTGGCGAGAAAACTGGGATCCCCACTGAATGGCCTGGAGGCGGTAGTGGCTGTCGCAGCTTTGGCGCACGGCGGTCTGGTTGATGTGAAAAGCCTGAGACCCCTGCCGCTGCAGGATCACATGGTGCAAGCGGGATCCCTCTGCCAAGAGGATCTCGGTTACAGCGTTGCCAAAGGGGATCCCGGATCCCAGGGATACATGATCTTCGATCAGCGTGAGGGAGCTGTGGGCTTGCAAAGACAGCAGGCAGCGGGGCTGGGCCAAAACGGCCTCTCCCTCAGGAGCCACCGTTATGAACAGCAGGTGCAGCGGTGACGGAACTTCCTGGCCGGGCTGTAGGCCAATCTGGATCCCATCTCCCAGATGAGCGGTGTTGAGGGCCGTAAACACATCTGTCTTGGCCAGGGTTTGCAGCAACTCCCCTGGGGCTTGGGCTAAAGGGATCACCTGCAAAGCGGTGGGCAGGCCGCTCAAATCAGAAAGCTGGGGGGCAAAGTAGCCGTTGACGAACACGGCGTGGCTGTGGCTGGTTTCCGGCCAAAGCCAAGGTTCTAGGGTTGCTGCATCCAGAGACGGATCCCCCGCGGCAGCCAGGCGAAACTTGTGGGCCAGCAGTGGCGAGAGATCGCTGTATTTCCAATCCTCTTCCCGTGGGGTCGGGATCCCCAGTTCGGCCAATTGGGCGCGGGCCTGCTGCCTAAGGGTGGTGTAGGGATCCTGCCTTTCGGGGATTTGGCCGAGGATGTGCTCCAGGAATAGGCGGCTCTCTGGGGCGAAAGGTTTGGGCAAGGTGGCGCTCATCCCTCTTCCTCCCGCCGGGATGTTGCGGCTGCTGATTCTTGGCCCAACTGAGTTTTGATCCAGTCGTAGCCCCGTTCTTCCAGCTCCAGCGCCAAGGTCTTGTCCCCGCTGATGACAATACGCCCCCCTTCCATCACATGCACGTGGTCGGGGGTTACATAGTCCAGCAAGCGTTGGTAGTGGGTGATCAAGAGCATGGCATTCTCAGGGCCGGCCAGTCGGTTGATGCCGTGGGCCACAATGCGCAGCGCGTCGATATCCAGACCGGAATCCGTCTCGTCCAAAATGGCCAGCGTAGGCTCCAACACCGCCATTTGCAGGATCTCGTTGCGCTTTTTCTCGCCGCCGGAAAAGCCCTCATTCACAGAGCGCTCCAAAAAAACGGGATCCATTTTGACGACGCTCAACTTTTGCCGCACGAAGTCGTCAAACTCGAGGGGATCCATTTCCGGCTGATCCCGATATTTCTGGCGGGCGTTGTAGGCAGCCCGCAAGAAATCCAAGTTGCTCACCCCCGGAACCTCAATGGGGTATTGAAACGCCAAGAAGATCCCTGCCCAAGCCCGCTCCTCCGGTTCCATTTCCAGAAGATTCTTGCCCAGATAGAGGATCTCGCCTCCTGTCACCCGGTAGTCGGGGTGGCCAGCCAAGATCTTGGAAAAAGTGCTTTTTCCAGAACCATTGGGGCCCATGATGGCGTGGATTTCTCCGGCGCGAATTTCCAGGCTCAACCCCTTGAGAATGGGGGTGCCGTCGATCTCGGCGCTGAGATCTCGAACGGATAAGATAACAGGGCTGTTTTCGCAGATCATAGCTAGACTCTAGAGTTGCCACTGAAGGGCAGGGATTGGAAGGTTAAGGGATCCCTAAACCAGGTTTGGATTTTGGGCCTAAGGATCTCTTACGGCTCTATTGGGAGCGGCGATTGAGGATGTCCCGAATTTCTGCCAGCAAGACCACTTCTGATGGGGGCGATATAGAAGGAGATTCTTCCTCCTTTCGCTGTAGAGTGTTGATCGCTCTCAATAGTAAGAAGAGAGCAAAAGCGATAATCACAAAATCAAACACAGCTTGCAGAAAGCTGCCGTAGTTAATCGTAACTGGATCTTCAGGACTTCCACCGATTTTCCAGACCAAGTTCTGGAAGCTCACTCCACCAATCATCAAGCCTAAAACCGGAGTAAATAGATCTGCTACGAAAGAAGTCACGATCTTCCCAAAAGCACCTCCAATAACAACGCCAACAGCCAAATCTAAGGCATTGCCCCGGCTAATAAAGTTTTTGAACTCCTCCAGAAATGCCCGCATAGGGAACTTCTCCTGCCTAGCCTTTATAGTTCAAAACCTCTCTGCCTTGGGAGTCACCCCTCTCCTGAAATCCCACTGATGTCAGTAGCCTCTCCCCAGCTGCTTAGCTTCACGTCGGGAACAATCCCCTAGCCGACGGATCCCTCTAACTTTAGGCTCAGCAATCGATCGGCTTCTACAGCAAACTCCATCGGCAGTTGGTTGAACACTTCTCGGCAGAAGCCGCTGATGATCATGGACACAGCATCTTCCGCAGAGATGCCGCGGGACTGGAAGTAGAACAATTGCTCTTCTCCAATCTTAGAGGTGGAAGCTTCGTGCTCCACTTTGGCGGTGTTGTTTTGCACCTCGATATAGGGGAAGGTGTTGGCGCTGCACTGATCCCCGATCAACATGGAATCGCACTGGGAAAAATTGCGGGCCCCTTCTGCTTTCGGCCCGATTTTGACCAGACCGCGGTAGCTGTTTTTGGAGTGTCCCGCCGAGATGCCCTTGGAAATGATTTTGCTGCGGGTGTTGCGGCCCACGTGAATCATCTTGGTGCCGGTATCGGCCTGCTGGTAGTGGTTGGTGAGGGCAACCGAGTAAAATTCGCCCACCGAGTTTTCCCCCACCAGCACACAGCTGGGGTACTTCCAGGTGATGGCGGAGCCGGTCTCCACTTGCGTCCAGGAGATCTTGGAGTTTGCCCCCTGACACAGGCCGCGCTTGGTTACAAAGTTATAAATGCCCCCTTTGCCGTTTTCGTCGCCGGCATACCAGTTCTGTACCGTCGAGTACTTGATCTCGGCATTGTCTAGGGCGATCAGCTCCACCACCGCCGCATGCAGTTGGTTGGTGTCGAACATGGGGGCAGTACACCCTTCCAAGTAGCTGACGTAGGATCCCTCGTCGGCAATGATCAAGGTGCGCTCAAACTGGCCCGATTCGCCGTTGTTGATGCGGAAATAGGTGGAAAGCTCCATGGGACAGCGCACCCCTTTGGGCACATAGACAAAGGATCCATCACTGAACACTGCCGAGTTCAGCGCCGCGTAGTAGTTATCGGCAATGGGAACCACACTGCCCAAGTACTTGCGCACCAGCTCTGGATACTCCCGCAGTGCCTCCGACATGGAGCAGAAGATCACGCCTTCCTTGGCCAGCTTTTCCCGGAAGGTGGTGGCTACCGAAACGCTGTCGAAGATGGCATCCACCGCCACATTGGCCAGCCGCTTCTGTTCAGACAAGGGGATCCCCAATTTCTCGAAGGTCTCCAACAGCACCGGATCCACTTCGTCCAGGCTCTTTTTCTTGGGCTGCACCTTGGGGGCCGAGTAGTAGACAATGTTTTGGTAGTCAATGGGCGGGTAGCTGACGTTGGGCCAGGTGGGCTCGCTCATCTTCAGCCACTGGCGGTAGGCCCGCAGCCGGAACTCTAGCATAAAGTCCGGCTCCCCTTTCTTGGCCCAGATCTGCCGAATCACCTCTTCGTTCAAGCCTTTGCCAATCGACTCAGAGGGGATGTCGGTTACAAAGCCGTACTTGTAGGGCTGGTTGACCAGGGCGCGGACGCTCGTAGACATGGATGGCTCTCGGGTAGTGACAGGGTAGAAACGCGACTAAGACAGATGGCCAAATAAAACAACAGAGTTGTTGTTTAACTGATCCTCAGGTTACTTTAGCAATGATCCCGTTGTCAAAATAGCAGAGAGCTGTGCTGGCAGCGGCAGCCGATTAACCCAGTCTAACCAGGAGGGCGAGGGTGGACAGCACGCGCAAGATCACCGGGCAGGTCGCTCAACCCGCTTCGAGTAAGCAGGCCATCTTGGTCTACCTGCGCAAGGCGGGGCAGGCCAACGCCCAAACGCTGGCAGAGCACCTGCGCATTTCTCCCCAGGCCATCCGCCGCCACCTCAAGGATCTGGAGGCAGAGGGGTTGATCCAACATGTCGCTCAACCCAATGGTCTAGGGCGACCCCAGCATCTCTATCAGCTCAGCCCCTTGGGAGAAGAGCAGTTCCCCGCCAGCTACGACGAGTTTGCCCTTGGCCTGCTCAACACCCTGGCCGAAACCCTGGGATCCGAACAGATGGGATCCCTTCTCCACCACCAGTGGCAGCGCAAAGCCCGGGAGTATCAGGCCCAACTGGGATCCGGATCCCTACGGGAGCGGCTGGAGCGTTTGGTGCAGTTGCGCCAGGCGGAGGGTTACATGGCGGAGTACTACCCCTATCCTGCCGACCTGACTGTGCCGCTGGCAGCAGAGGGATCCGAGTATTACGTCGAGCAGTATGTGTTGGTCGAGCACAATTGCGCCATTGCTCAGATTGCCCACACCTTTCCCAGCGTCTGCGGCCACGAACTGGAGATGTTTGCTGCCGCCTTGCCCGATTGCCGAGTAGAGCGCATCACCTGGCAGGTGCAGGGAGAACACCCCTGCGGCTACTGGATTGCCAAGCCGGCGGCTCGGTCGGCTTAAGACTTCCCGCTGGTCTCTCCGCCAGGAAACCGGATCCCTGAGGTGTCAAACGAGGTTTTTTCGGGTATAGTTATCTCGTACAGGTTTTAAGTTTGTTCTCCGCATGGTCTGGCGCGCTTCCTTTTTTGGCTACTTTAGCTTTCCCTGGCAACGACCAGGGCAGAAGGGTGGCGCGTAAACAAAGACCTACAGTTTACCCGAGTCAGTCCTGAAGCCCTGAGCCCAGCGCCAGGGCTTTTTTGATGGCTCGACGACCCCATCTACCCACTTGCACGCTGAGGACAGTTCCATGCCCCCTCAAACCGACAATTGCAATATCCAAGAGGTGACTCCCTTGATTGCCCCTGCTGCTGTCAAGGCCAAGCTGCCCCTTACGGAAACGGCAGCCCAGGTGGTGCTCTCCACTCGGCAAGCCATCCGCGACATCATCCACGGACGGGATCTCCATCGCTTGGTGGTGATCGTCGGCCCCTGTTCCATCCACGATCCCGCAGCGGCTCTGGAGTATGCCCATCGCCTCAAGCGGGTGGCCGACCAAACTCGGGAGCACCTAGTGGTTGTCATGCGTACGTATTTTGAGAAACCCCGCACCACGGTGGGCTGGAAGGGCCTGATCAACGATCCCCACCTGGATGGCTCCTGCGACATTGCCACCGGCCTGCAACTGGCCCGCTCCATTCTCTTGCAGATCAACGAGCTGGGCCTGGCCTGTGCCACCGAGATGCTGGATCCGGTGACCCCTCAGTACACGGCAGATCTGGTGAGCTGGGCGGCCATTGGCGCCAGAACCATCGAAAGCCAAACTCACCGGGAAATGGCCAGCGGCCTCTCCATGCCTGTGGGCTTCAAAAACGGCACCGACGGGCGGCTGGAAATTGCGCTCAATGCCATTCTCTCCGCCAGCCATCCCCACAGTTTCCTGGGCATCGGCCAAGATGGCATGACGGCTCTGGTGAAAACCACCGGCAACCCGGATCGGCACATCGTGTTGCGGGGGGGAGGGGGCAAGACCAACTACGGCCCGGAAGATGTGGCGCGGGCGGCACTGCTGATGAAGGATCAAGGGATCCCTCGCTCGGTGATGGTGGACTGCTCCCATGACAACTCCCACAAAAATTACCGCAACCAGGGATCCGTCTGTCGAGCGGTGCTACAGCAGTACCAGGCGGGGCAGCGGGCTCTGATGGGGCTGATGCTGGAGAGCAACCTCTACCCGGGCAAGCAAACCTGGCAGGAAGGGGCGCCGCTCAAGTATGGCGTTTCCATCACCGATGGCTGCATTGGCTGGGAAGAGACGGAAGATCTGTTGCTGGAGATGGCGGCGACCGTAGAGGGGAGAGCGTTAGCCCTGAGCCATTAGGGCGGGGGTCGGCTTTCTGAAAAATCCCCCCAAGACCTAAGCAAGGCAACCGAGTTGTGCTCAGCCGGGATTCAGGAGTTAGAAAGGGGTAGGCGGGCAAGGCTAGGATCCGATTGACCCAGTTCCGTCCCCTGTTCCCGAAGCGGGCCGGGTGAGTCAACTTGGAAGCTGTTGATCCCTGAAACCTCTTCTGACCCTGTGGCTACGCTGCAACTGGCTTCTCCGACTTCTGCGGCCTGGATCGACCAGGCCATCCGTCACCTTGACCTCATCTTGTTGGATCACGCCAACTGCGAGAAAAAAGCAGCGGGCAACGCCCTCAGTTTGCTGTTTCGCTACCCGGCCAACGGACGTTTGGTGGAAACCCTCTCGCCGCTGGCGCGGGAGGAGCTGCAGCATTTTGAGCGGGTGCATCGCCACCTGCAACGGCTGGGGATCCCCATCAAGCCCTTGTCGGCTGCGCCCTATGCCGGTCGTCTGAACCAACACCTGCGCCGCTCCGAGCCGGAGCATCTGTTGGATACCCTGCTGGTGGCAGCCATCATTGAGGCCCGCAGCCACGAACGCTTGGGCCTGTTGGGGATCCACGCGCCCGACCCAGAGCTGCGGCAGTTTTATCTCTGGCTGGCGGCTGCGGAGGAGCGCCATTGGCAGCTTTACTTGGATTTGGCGTTGGAGCAGTTTCCCGCCGATCAGGTGCAGGAGCGTCTCGATACTCTACTCCAGGTGGAGGCCGAGATCTTATCCACCCTTCACCCCGAACCCCGTGTTCACAGCTAGCCCCACTCCGTTTCCCCCCGCGGTGCAGCTCCCATGTTTCAAGCGACGCGGCAGTGGTTGGCCTTCTGGTATACAACGGTTACGGCAGTGTTGCTGCTGTTGTTTGCCGGCAGCTTCTATTGGTACGTGCAGTCAACCCTGATTGAACGGGTGGACGATACCCTTGGCCATGTGGTGGAAATTGTCGAGCGGTCTTTGGTGGTGGATGAGAGCCTCTTGGATCCGCAGCAAGCCCGCCGCAGCTTGGAGGCCAGCTTTCGGGATGATCCCAGCACCCTAGAGGACGATCACATCGACTTGGAGTGGTTCGGCCCTCAGGGAACGCTCATCTGGTCCACGGTGCCCGGCGGGATCCCTGCCCCCCTGTTGACCGAGGGATCCCTGCACACTGCCCGCATCGCTCCTGGGTATTGGCTGCGTCAGTTCACCGAGCCGATCGTGGCCGGTGGGAAGCTGCTGGGCTATCTGCGGGTCAGCCATCCTTGGTTTGAGGTGAGCAAGCCAACGCGACAGTTGATCCGGGATCTTTCCCTCTGGGTGGTGGCCGGCTTGACGAGTGTGGGAGCCATCGGCTGGATGCTCTCCGGCCTGGCCATGCAGCCCATCCGGCAGTCTTATCAGCAGCTCAAGCAATTTACCGCCGACGCCTCTCACGAGCTGCGCAGCCCCTTGGCCAGCATTCAAACCGCGGTACAGGTGGCTTTGGCGGATTCCCAATTGGATGCCGACACCCGGCAGCGCTGGCAGATGGTGGAGCGGTTGTGTTTACGGCTGGGTCGTCTGGTGGATGACCTGCTGTTTCTGGCCCGCCACGACAGCGGTATGGTGCCTTTCCAACCCCGTTGCTGTGCGCTGGATGCTCTGCTGCTGCAGGTGGTGGAAGAGCTGCAGGGCTTGGCCAACCAAAAGCAGATCCGCTTGCAGCTGGATATTGCTGCCCCTGAGAGCGGGACGGAACCTTCTCCCGCCCAGGTGGATCCCTTTGGCTTTTGGGGAGATGAAGATCAATTGGCCCGCCTGTTTACCAACTTGATCGAAAATGCCCTTCTCCACACTCCCCCCCAAGGAGAGGTGCAGGTGAGGCTGGAGCAGCGGCTGCGCTCTGGATCCCCAGAGCTGGTGGTACGGGTACAAGATACCGGGCCAGGGATCCCGCCTCAGGCTCTGCCCCATGTGTTCGATCGCTTTTATCGAGCAGATCCGGCTCGCAGCGGGGATCCCGGTCGCCTCTCAGGGTCAGGTTTGGGGCTGGCAATTGTCAGAAGCATTGCCCAGCAGCATCAAGGTCAAGTGCAGGTGGAGAGCGAGCTGGGCCAGGGATCCAGCTTTGAGGTCATTTTGCCGCAGCGACAGTTGGAAATCTGTACCCCAGAGAGGGTCTGAAAGTGCTCTGGAAAACAGACAGTCCTCAGTCAATATGCTAGCTTTAAGCCGAAAATTGACTTGGTTTTTATTCAGAACCGTATTGGCCCGGTTGAACTGAATTTCTGGGTGTCAAAGACCTTCTCTTAACCTTTGCTTTCCAGATTTAAGAATCTCTCTTTTTCCCCGATAAAACGGCAGAGATGGGATCGGATCCCAGGCTCTTGCTTTTCTCAGCCGGCTGCTGAGCTGTTGATTGGGTGATGAGTGAGTGCAGTCTGCCCGCACAGCCCCACACCTTGCCATTGCATCCTTTGCCAGGAAAACGTTATGTATCGCTTCCAGGTTCGTGCCACCACCCAGCCGGGCGAGCGAATTGCCCTGGTGGGATCCAGCGCAAAATTGGGCTCCTGGGATCCCTGCCATTGCATTTGGCTGCAGACGGATCCGACTCGCTATCCGCTGTGGTGGGTAGAGTTGCCGTTGAGCCCGGCAGATGGGGCGCCCGGCCCGCTGTTACCCTACAGTGGATGTTTAAAAGAAACTCCTCGAGTGGAGTACCGATATCTGCGCGTGCAAGCCGGTGGCGAAGTGATTTGGGAATCCACCGCTGTCAATCGCTGGGTGCCACTTGAGCCGGAACCTTTGCCGGCAGTTTTAATTGTTGAGGATGGAGAGTTTGGCCGGATCCCTGCCTATCCTTACGGCTATTTTGCCGATCCCATTCCTGAGGTCGAACCGGAAAATCCGCAAGGGCTAAAAGTCGTTATTTTGGGCAGTTCTGTTGCCCTGGGGTGCAGCGCCTGGCTGTTGCGAGGTTGGGCTTGGCTGTTGCAGAAAGCTCTACAAGAGCGCTATGGCCATCAAGTGCGAAATCTCTCCCAATTGGGGGCCAATGTCAGCCGAACTCTGTTGCGGTTTGAGCAGGCGGTGATCCCTGAACGTCCTGATGTCGTTATTGTTGCCCTGTCCTTGGGAAATGAAGGCTTGGTATCGGCCTTGCCCCAGCATCGCCGCGCCCTGCAGAGGCGGTTTGAAAACGGCCTGCAGCGGCTAATTCAGCGAATTCAAGACATTGGAGCCTTGCCAGTTCTGGGAGGGGTTTATCCCCATGCAAACTACGGCCCAGAACAGCATCTTCTTTTGCAAGAAACTCAGCAAAGAATGCTCAGCTGGGGATGCCCTGTGTTCAATTGGCTGCCTCATTTGGAAGATGGACAGGGCCGCTGGAAACCAGACCTTGCTTTTGACCCAGCTCACCCCAATTCCAAGGGTCATCAGATCATGTTTGAGGCCATCGATCTCTCTCTTCTGGATCCCGGCCAAGTTAGCTCGGCTCGTGGCAAGCTCCCTCAACCCATTGGGGAGCAGGTCATTTTTGAAGAGGAGCATGGTTTTTGGGTAACCGTAGAGACGGGCAAAAATCAATTTCGCATCGTGAATATAACTCCCTACCCTTACACCATCACGCCCACTTGGCAACCTTTGCAAGCCGCTTTCCAAAAAGCAGGTCTACAGCCGGGTCTGTATATTGGCAAAAGCGATGAAAGGCTAGGGGATGCGACCCTATATTCACTTTCCATACGAGAAGATGGTTCGGTGCAGACCACCCTCTCCGTTCCTGCAGATGCCGATCTGGTCTTCTCCCCAATAGCTCAGTTCTTTTCCTCGGAATCAGTAGAAACAATCTTCGAGGATGGATCGTTGATCCTTCTCAAGCTCAGTGGATCCTCAGAAGGCTCTTCTGATCCCATACCTCGCCTGTGCGTGATCAACCAGAGCAATCACGAGTACAACATCCACCCCGTGTGGAAGGAAGTGCGGGCCGCTCTCAAAGCCATGCCGATGGGTGTTTATGAAGATCCGAGCCACCGGGAAGCTCTCTTCCGAACCCTGATGATCGGGGAAGGTGGCCTCGAAAGTCGGGTAAAGGCTGCTCCTGGATCGGTCATGCTGCTGGAATACACCTGCAAATTATCGGATATTCATCGTGTTGCCATTGTACCGTTAGGGGATCGCTGCGCGGTGCGAATGCTGCTCTACAAGTTGGAATATGATGGGCCTGCCTTTCCTTTTGATTTGACACGCACCAGCAATTTGGCCGATGTGGCCGATATGATCCACAACGAGTTTCAGGGCATGTGGGATCCGCAATATTTACACTACAGCCCTGAAGATAGGCGAATTTACCACAGCAAGTGGACGGGCCTCTCCTTTGGCCATGAGGTGGAAGAGGGAGAAGATCCACTTCAGAATATGCACCCCATCCATGAGCGAATGCGAACTCGCTACACTGCTCGCGCCAAGCGTTTTATGTATGTTTTGGAAAAAGCCGATAAAGTCTTGTTTGTGCGCACAGGGGGTTGCCGGCGAGAGGCCGTTGTTGACTTAATGGATAAGCTGGCGGCTAAGCGCAGGGGCAAGCCTTTTCTGCTGCTGATTGTTTCTCCTCAGTCTTCTGATGAGTTTGCCGGGATCCCCAATGTTATCCATTATGAGATGGAGTTAAATCCCGACCGCATGTGTGCAGATCCTGAGCATTGGAAGTACTGCACAGGGGTAATGAGAGATATTCTCCATTCTTTGGGGGTCTCTACCCGAAATCTTTTCTGGTGCCCTCCACAACTGTAGCCGTTCCAAGGTTTCACTGCAATTCGAAAGAATGATCGCTGCTGCCCAAACGCTCCGCGCCGCTTCCGCGACCACCCCCAACTCTTCTCCCAAAGGGACTCTGAGGTGTTCAACTCCAGAAAGCTGATGATCGGACTCGAACCGACGACCTGCTCATTACGAGTGAGCTGCTCTACCAACTGAGCTACATCAGCAGGGCTTTGAAGTGAGGACTGGATAGGAGAATCCGCAGACCCACCGGTGGGCCTATCGATTCTAACTCATCCTTGCCTTGCTCGGGATCCCCAGCGCCATAGCCCCAAAGATAGCCCCAACGTCAGCCACGCCAGCCAATCCCCCGCGCGATTGTAGAAAGTTGTCTCAGAACGCCGCTTCACTTCTCCCGTAATCACCCCCCGCTGAAAGATGGGGCCAACCTGCTGGAGCCGACCTGAGGGATCCACCACCAGATTGCCGCCTGTGTTATTGACAAACACCACGCCCCGCCGATTTTCCACAGCCCGGAAAACCGAGAGCTGGCCATGCAACATCGGCCAGTGGCTATTACCAAACCAGCTATCATCCGAAATCACGATCAAAGACTCGGCGCCGCGACGGGTTAAAGTTCGGCTGGGCGCAGGCAAGACGCTCTCCAAGCAGATCATCACCCCCAAAGGCCCGAAAAGCTCCCCTCCGTCCAGAGGCCGATAGCCATCGGGTGAAGGCACGTAGCGCCCCGACTCGAAATAGGGAAAGATCCACTGCTTGCCAAACCCATCCAGCAAGTTGCCCCGGGCGTCAAACAACAGGGCCGTGTTAAAAAATCGCTGCTCTGGCTCCGGCAAATGGGCTGTGCGGGGATCCGGCTCTGTTGCCCCCGTAATCAAAGCGCCTTCCGGCGGCAGAATCGCTTGCATTGGCTCGATCACGTAGGGTTCCAGGCCAGTATTCAGCAGCCGTGCCCGCAGCGCCCCCTCCGGCCAAACCACCAACTGTGCCCCAGCAGCCACCCCCTGGGCAGAAAGCTGATGCAGCTCCCGGTAGCGCTCCATGCGGTAGTCCCAACTGCGATCGGCTTCCAGCCAAGCCACCTGCTGCACTGCCCCCACCCGAAAGTCAGGATCCCTGTTTTCAACGGCCAAGGCATCGAAGTAAGCCAGGCGTGCGCTTCCATAGGCCAAGACCAGCCCCGTCAACCCCAGGCCGCAGGCGAGCGTACCCCAGAAATCCCTGTTCCTGAGCATCTCACCCAAAACGTTTCTCAGGGATCCCCCAGCCGCCTGCCACCGGCTAGAAATCTGCCTGGCCATCTGCCAAAGAACCCCATTGACGAACACGGCAAAAAAGGTAACCCCCCAGATCCCCGTAACATCGGCTACTTGGATCCCGAGGGGCCAGTCGAACAACAGGGATCCCCAGTGGAAAGGGATGGGCCACCAGAGCAAGCCCAACAGCCCATCCAAGCCCGTCCAGACCGTGGCCAAACCCAGCGGACGTGCCCAAGCCGGCAGGGGACGACTCAGTTGCAAACTCAGGAGCGTAGCAGTGGTGAAAAAGAGGGGGATCAGGGGAGCCACCACCACGCCCCCCAGGATCTCCCAGGCGCTCAACACCTTAACCGAGAAGGGATCCACCCAGAAGGCATACAGGCAAACCCAAAACCAGAGGCCATAGGCCAAACGCCACCGCGCCCACCCTTGCCGTTGCTCGCACAGGCCAAACAGCAGGGCTAAGCCCAGCAGCGCCCCCGGAAACCAGTGCCACCAGCGGTTGGGGAACCCCAGACAGAGCAGCAGGATGGCTAGACCCATCAGCCAGCGGGATCCCTCGCCTGGATTTCTCTTTTGGGGCAGATCCTGCTGTTGAGTTGAAGATTTCAGTTCCGGCTTCATCACCTCAATAAAGTTCAGCCTATTCGGGAAACCCCACCTAATGCCCCAGGATCAACACGTCCTTGCCGGCAGGTCTTTTCCAGAGTAGCGCTCTCGCAGCAGCCGGGAATATCTCCTGGAGCACAGAACTCCTACTGCTTGAATCTAAAGCTGTGTTAACATTTTGCATAACTTCAGGGGGCTGGCGCCTTCCGGCTTAGGTTGGGGATCCCGTCAGCGGTGCGCGGCACTATGGGCAAGGTTTTGGTTTTGAATGCCTCCTACGAGCCGCTCAACATCACCAGTTGGCGCAGGGCAGTCGTTCTTTTGCTTAAGGGCAAGGCCGAGCAAATCGAGCACAATGGCCGAGTGGTGTACGGCAACATTCCCTTGCCCACTGTCATTCGTCTGCGCCACTATGTCCACGTTCCCCACAAGGAGATCCCACTTACGCGCCGCAACGTCCTCTACCGGGATGGGCATCGTTGTCAGTACTGCGGCTGCTTCGGCGAAGATCTCACCCTGGATCACGTGATCCCTCGGTCTCGTGGCGGCGGGGATACTTGGGAAAATGTGGTCAGTGCCTGTGTGCGTTGCAACGTGAAAAAAGGGAACCGCACCCCCCGCGAAGCCGGTATGCCCCTGCTGCGCCAACCCCGCCGTCCCCACAGCACTCTTTACTTTGAAATCTCCAAAGCCGTCGGCAGTGGTTCCCATCGAGAATGGTCTAAGTACACCATCGGCCTAGAAGGGGATCCCCAGGAGGAATTGTTGGACAGCCCAAGCTAGACGGGCCGCCTAGGGATGGACTTCCGATACAGGGGCAGCTTTGGAAATGGGGGGAGAAGTGGTGGCTGGGATCCCGGTCTCGATCCACCGGTGAATCAGGGCATTGACCTCTTCGGGGCGCTCATCGTGGGGGCAGTGGCCAGCCTCCAGGAAGTATTCCACTGCTTGAGGGTAGTGGGCCCGGTACAGCTTAGAGCGTTCCCGAGCCCGCATCCAGGGATCCCGTTCTCCCCAGATCAACAACAGCGGGCGCACCAAGCTGCACAGCAGCTCATCTACATAGCGTCCCTTCTGCCCACCTCGCATCAAGGCCACAAACACATCGGCAGCCCCCGGATCCTGGGTGGGGCGATGGATGGCCTCGACCAGCTGATCGGTCACGGCTGCCGGGTCGTAGTAAACCTGCTTCAGCTTGGCTCGGATCACGTGCGGCTGCCGCAAATACTGAAACAGCAGGTAAGACACCAGGCGCTGGCGCAGGCCCCAGCCCACCAATCCGCCTATCCATTGCCGCCATCCGGTCGGGGATCCCTTGAGGGTGGAAAACCCACCTGCCCCATTCAAAAGCACCACGCCCCGCACCCACTCCGGCCACTCCGCCGCAAAACTGAGCACCACATAGCCGCCCAGGGAGTTGCCGATCCCCACCACAGGCCGACGGATTACCTGTTGGCAAAAGTCCCGCAGCTGATCCCGCCAGATTTCGGCGCGGTAGTCCCAGTTGGGCTTGGCGGAGCGACCGAAACCCAGCAAATCGATGGCGTACACCTGGTAGTGTTGAGCCAATTCGGGAATGTTCTTGCGCCAGTGGTCGGTGGAGGCTCCAAAGCCGTGCACCAGAAGCAGAGGCTGCCCCTGCTCACCCTGTTTGACGTAATGAACTGACTGCCCTCGCCAGATCCACTGCGCCGAAATGGGAGTGGCCGATACCGATGTCGAAGCCATAGGAGTTGCTTGTAAGCCTTTCTTAATTCTAGGTTCTTTGCAGCTACTCCGGGGGGAAGCCCACCCTCTACGGGCAACGTAAGAGCAGTGGGCCTGTTAGACATAACCTCTGCTTTTTAGGCTTTGTATCACCAGGTCAATACATTCGGAGATGCTTTGCTCGGCAGTTTTGCACACCACCTCCGGCTGTTCCGGCGGCTCGTAGGGATCGTCGATGCCGGTAAAGTGCTGGATTAAGCCTGCCCGCGCCTTTCGATAGAGGCCCTTCACATCCCGGCGTTCGCACACCTCCAGGGGGGCATCCACAAAGACCTCGATGAAGCTGCCAATATACTGCCGTACCTCCTGCCGTGCTGCCCGATAGGGGGAAATGGCCGACACCAGCACAATCACCCCGTGCCGAGTCAGCATCTCCGCCACAAAGCCGATGCGGCGAATGTTCTCCTCCCGATCCACTTTGCTGAAGCCCAGACCCTTGGTGAGATGTTGCCGCACCAGGTCCCCATCGAGCACTTCCACCGGCAGCCCCCAAGCGCGCAACTGCTGGGCCACGCCGCAGCTCAGGGTGGTTTTGCCCGCCCCGCTCAATCCCGTAAACCAGACCGTTACCCCCCGCCGCGACATCTGTCTGTTTGCTTCTGTCTGTTTGCTGTGGATCCCTGAATCTTTGGCCCCGCCAGAATATCATCTCCAAAGCAGGGTGGTACACTCGAAACACGGCTTGCGCCAGCCCCAAAGTGCTCTGCGCCGCCGACACGACAGCAATCTTTTACCGGCCATGTCTCCTCTAACTTCGCCTCTTGCCAGTGCCCCCTCGGGATCCCCGACAACTGCCGAGCTGTTTGCCGAGCATGTGATGGCCACCTATGGGCGCTATCCCCTGACCTTGGTGCGCGGGCAGGGGTGTCGGGTTTGGGATGAGCAGGGGCGCGAGTACCTGGACTTTGTGGCCGGCATTGCCACCTGTACCCTGGGGCATGCCCACCCGCTGTGGATTCAGGCGCTCACCGAGCAGGCGCAACAGTTGCATCATGTTTCCAACCTTTACTACAACCAGCCGCAGGCACAACTGGCTCAATGGCTGACCCAGCACTCCTGTGCCGACAAGGTGTTTTTCTGCAACTCAGGGGCGGAAGCCAATGAGGGAGCCATTAAGCTGGCTCGCAAGTATGCCCACACGGTGCGCGGGATCCAAGATCCGATGATCCTCACCGCCCATGCCAGCTTCCATGGCCGCACCCTGGCCACCATTACCGCCACCGGCCAGCCCAAATACCAAAAAGACTTTGCCCCTCTGGTGCCCGGCTTTGATTACGTTCCCTACAACGACATCGAGGGCACAGCAGCGGTGTTGGAGCGCTGGGGCGAGCGGGTGTGTGCCGTGCTGTTGGAGCCGTTGCAGGGGGAAGGGGGGGTTGTGCCGGGGGATCCCGCCTATTTTCAATGGTTGCGCCGGATCTGCAGCGAGCGGGGCATTCTGCTGATTTTGGATGAGGTGCAGGTGGGCATGGGCCGTACTGGCATGCTGTGGGGCCACTGTAACCTGGGGGTGGAGCCGGATGTGTTCACCTTGGCCAAGGGCCTGGCCGGTGGGATCCCCATCGGGGCCTTGTTGGCGAAAGACTTTTGCGCCGTGTTTCAGCCGGGGGATCACGCCAGCACCTTTGGGGGCAACCCCTTGGCTTGTGCGGTGGGCCTGGCGGTTTGCCGCACGCTAATGTCGGAGAGTTTGGTTTGGAATGCCCAGCAGACAGGGGTGTATCTGCGTCAGGGGCTGTCCCGCTTGGCGGAGCAGTTTCCGCAGCTCGTTGAGCAAGTGCGGGGCTGGGGCCTGATTCAGGGCTTGGTGGTGCGCATCCCGGCGGCTGAAGTGGTCAAGGCAGCCATGGACTGCGGGCTGTTGTTGGTGCCGGCAGGATCCCAGGTGGTGCGCTTTGTGCCCCCCTTGATCGTCACCCCGGCAGAAATTGACGCGGCTCTAGCGATGTTGGCATCGGCTTTGCAAAGGTTGGCCGCCTCCCTTGGCCATTCCGGGGCAGCCTAGCCTCGCCAGACTTGCCGCAGAAATGCCTGCAACTGCTGTCGGGCAGGGAGCTCGTGGGGAGCGGGATCCCTTGCCTGCTCCAAAAGGGGCAACACCTCCTCCGCATAGGCCGGGACAAAGCCGGCAGCAGGCCAGAGCAAATCCGAGGTGGCCCGCAGGTTCAAGACTTGGGATCCCTGCCTGAGCAAGAGAGGTCGCACCCAGAGCAATGCTGGGGATCCCGCCGCAAGATTGTGGAGAGAAGCCTGAATCAGCTCCACATAGAGGGTGGCTTGCGGCCCTGGCAGGGCGAGGATGGGACGGGGTGAGGGTGGAGTGCTGCCCACCTCCACCGGGGCAGGCAAAGGGCGGCTTCTGAAAGGGATATTCTCCACAGAGCCACATCGGGCGGGCAAACGAGGCAACAGGGTCATGCAATCGTTAACTGAAGACGATATGGACTGTACTGATCCTAATCGATGGCCTCCTTACTTTTCTTTGGCAGGCGGGTTGGCCGGGGATCCCGTCTTTGCGGGCATTTCGTGAACCCGATTTTGTGGCATGGTGCTAGGTAGCTTTCTGATCAAACTTGAACGGATCCCGCCATGATGCACACTTTTGTCCCGCCCCACCGCTTTTTCCCCTACCTGACCTGGACGGAGATCCAGGCCATGCCCGACAAAGAGAACGTGGTGATCATTCAGCCGGTTGCCTCAATCGAGCAACATGGGCCCCACCTGCCCCTGGTGGTGGATGCCTGCATCGGCACGGCGATCATTGGGCGCGCCATGGAGAAGCTGGAGCCTGAGATCCCGGCCTATGTTTTGCCCACCCAATGTTACGGCAAAGCCAACGAGCATTGGCATTTCCCCGGCACCATTACCCTCTCGGCTCAAACCCTGATGGCGGTGCTGACAGAAGTGGCAGAGAGCATCTACCGAGCTGGGTTTCGCAAGCTGGTGTTCCTCAATTCCCACGGTGGCCAGCCACAGGTCCTGGAGATTGTTGCCCGCGATCTGCACCAGAAGTATGAAGATTTCATGCTGTTTCCGGTGTCGGTCTGGCGCGTTCCCCACGAAGGACGAGAGCTGTTTACCGAGAAAGAACGGGAATTGGGCATTCACGCCGGCGATGGGGAGACCAGTATGCTGATGCACCTTTTGCCGGACACGGTGCGAACCGACCGATTGGTCTGCGAATATCCCCACGATCTGCCGGAAAACAGCCTGCTCAGCATGGAAGGGCGGATCCCTTTCGCTTGGGCAACTCGCGATCTCACCCAGAGCGGAGTTTTGGGCGATGCCACCGCCGCCACGCCGGAGAAAGGCAAAGTTTTGGTGGAGTCCATGTCTGACGGCTGGGTGCGGCTGATCCGAGATCTGCACCGGTTCCAGCAGCCCAAGGCTTGGCGCAAAGCCCCGCTGCTGGTCTAGGGATCCAGGCAAAAGACCTATGGCCTGCTTTGTGAAAGGCTTTCGCCAGAACTGGCCGACCAAGATACGACCTGCTGACGCGATCAGGGCAGCTTTTTGCTGGGCTGCTGTAAACTCTATCTGCCCAATGGGAAAGGGTGATACCTTGGCCCCAGAACACACCCGTTCTGGTGGAAATGGGGTGGATTTGGGCAAAGTTCACCTGGCCACTGCCCATGAGGGTATGGATATCTTCATCGCTAACGGTCAGGAGCTGCAGTCGAAGCGGCAGTACCCGGAAAGCCGAAGGGGAAGCTGGCCCAGTTGCTGCGTTGCAGGCAAAGGGGTTCGCGGCGGTATCGCCGACTGGTTCGTCATCTTTCCTGTCGGGCCCAAGCTGTTCGCCTCTGGCGGCGGGGAGCGCTTGAAAGAATCCTCGCCCTCTGGGTCAAGACTCAATTAACCAATGGCTCCAGCCCCCGCAAACACGCTGCCAATGCGGCGCATTGCCTCTTCCACGTTGGCGCGGCTGTTGAAAGCGGACAGGCGCAGATAGCCCTCTCCGGCGCTGCCGAAGCCAGAGCCAGGGGTACCCACCACATGGCAGGTGTGCAGCAGCTTGTCAAAAAACTCCCAACTGCTCAGCCCATCGGGTGTTTTCACCCAGACGTAGGGGGCATTCACGCCGCCATAGACTTGGATCCCCACTTCGGCCAACTGCTGGCGAATGATGCGGGCATTTTCCAGGTAAAACTGCACCAGACCTCGCACCTGCGCCTGCCCCGCTTCGGAATAAACTGCCTCTGCCCCTCGTTGCACAATGTAGGACACCCCGTTGAACTTGGTGGATTGGCGGCGATACCACAAGCTCCACAGATCCACCCAGGATCCATCGGCAGCTTGCCCCCGCACAGACTTGGGCACTACCGTAAAGGCGCAGCGGGTGCCGGTAAACCCAGCGGTTTTGGAAAAGGAGCGGAACTCGATGGCACATTCCCGCGCCCCTGGAATCTCGTAAATGGAGTGGGGGATCCCGGGCTCGGTGATATAGGCTTCGTAGGCGGCATCGAACAGGATCAGGGAGCCGTGGGCACGGGCATAGTCCACCCAGTTTTGCAGATGCTCCCGTGTGGCCACTGCGCCTGTGGGGTTATTGGGGAAGCAGAGGTAGATCACATCCACCTTTTGGCTGGGAAGGCTGGCGGTGAAGTGATTTTCGGCAGTGATGGGCAGATAGACCAGGCCCTCGTATTCGCCGCGTTCGTTGGCCGGCCCCGTATGGCCCGCCATCACGTTGGTGTCCACATAAACCGGATAGACAGGATCCGTGATGGCGATGGTGTTGTCGTGGCCGAGGATATCCAGGATGTTGCCGCAATCGCACTTGGAGCCATCGGAGACGAAGATCTCGGAAGCGTCGATATCGCAGTTGCGGGCCTGGAAGTCGTGCCGGGCAATGGCCTGGCGCAGCCACTCGTAGCCCTGCTCTGGCCCATAGCCGCGAAAGGTGGCCCGTTCCCCCATTTCCTCCACCGCCCGGATCATGGCCGTTCGACAGGCTTCCGGCAGCGGCTCGGTGACATCGCCAATGCCCATTTTGATAATTTGAGCTTCGGGATGGGCGGTGGCAAAAGCCTGCACCCGCCGGGCGATCTCGGGAAAGAGATAGCCGGTCTTGAGCTTGAGGAAGTGGTCGTTGATCCTGGCCATGGAGGTTTGCCGAAGAGGAGGTCATCGGCTTTTCAGTGTAGCTGTTCGCGCTAGCGGGACGGAGTCCTTAGCCGGTTCCGGGCCAGAACTCTTCTACGTCGCGGTTCCCCTGCCCATAGCAACAACCCCGGCGGAGGCGGGACGGAGTAGGATGCTACCTTGGCAAAGATCCTTTGGAGAGCAGGGATGAAGCAGCAGAGGGGAATGGCTCGGCACGAGAGGTGGGCGGTGGGCCTGTTGGCGATCTGGGTTTGGCTGAGCTGGGGGATGGGGGCCTGGTCTGCTCCCCTTTGTCGGGATCCCCTCTTGCTGCGGCAGATCTTGGCAGCTCTGGGCCGTCCGGAGGTGAAGGTAGAGGAGGTGGCCCTTTTTGATCCGGATCAGTGCCTTGTCCAACTGGTGCTGGATCGTCAGGGGTTGAGCGGATCCCTGCCGCCCGAAATAGGCCAATTTCGCCGGTTGCGAGCCTTGTCCCTCAGCCACAACCAACTTTCGGGCCCCCTGCCGCCCGAGCTGGGGCAACTCAGCCAGTTGGAAAACCTGTTTCTCGACTACAACGAATTCTCCGGCTCCATCCCATCCGAGCTGGGGCAGCTGCGCAACCTGCGCGGCCTGTTTTTGGATCACAACCAGCTCTCTGGGCCTATTCCCCCCCAGCTGGGGCAACTGCGCCACCTGGAAAACCTCATCCTGCAAAACAACCGCCTCAGCGGCACCCTTCCCGGCCAACTGGGCCAGATGAGCTCCCTCAAGGGCCTGTTTTTGGATCGCAATCAGCTCTCTGGGCCTATTCCCCCCCAACTGGGGCAACTGCGCCACCTGGAAAACCTCTACTTGTCGGACAATCGCCTCAGCGGATCCTTGCCCCCCGAGCTGGCTCAGCTGAATCAGTTACGGGATCTGCGCCTGGCACGTAACCAGTTCACGGGAGAATTGCCGACCTTTTTGGCAGAACTGCCCCGACTGGAGCGGCTGCACATCGAGGGAAACCCCGGCCTCTGCTTGCCGGCCGCCCTGTCGGAGTGGTTTGCCGGCCTAAACCCGGCGGATCCCCTGCCGGCTCCCATCTGCTCATGGACTCCGTCCCGCTAACGCGACCGGTAGCCTACTGGGACTCCGTCCCGCTATCGCGAAAGGACTCTGTCCCACTATTGTGCTCTGCACCGCTGTCACGAACGCAACAGCGTCGCGTAGCAATAACGGCGCAAGTGTGGGATCCCAGCTTGTCCCGGGTGGAGGGGGAGAGCCGTAGCGACGACCAGGCCACTCCTGCTCGGTGGGCCACCACCACTCCAATCGCCTCTAGATAGGAGGTTACCGATACATGAGGGATCCCCAACTGGCGGGGGTGCACCTGCATCACGGTGGTGTTTTCCTCGACGGCAATGAAAAGCGGAGGACGGGCAAGGACTCCGTCCGTTCGCGTCAGCGGCGGAGCATTGTGGTGGGGTTGCGACAGCGTTGCGGAGCCATAACGGCTGGCCAGGTGCAGCAAGCCAGGCCCCCCAAAGGCAGTGGCCGGGGCAATGACGCTGTCCACCTGCTCTGCTGTCAGGTCGCCCGGTTGGGCGGGATCCCCGCTCTTGACGAACTGGGGAGCGTAGCTGAGGCCCACCAAAACCGAAGGCAAGAAGGTAAACCCCACCTCTTCAGCAGCAGCGCGGGGGTGAACCGGCTTGGGGAAAGTCTCAGGGTAGAAAGCGGGGGCATGGGCACAAGGGATCCGCAACTCCCGCACCACCAGGTGGCTGATCAGGGCTTCGACGCCGGCCAAGGGATCCACCCCCATTCCTTGCTCGTATTGGCTGAAGTCCAAGTCATCCGGAAAGCGGGCCACCACAGCAATGGCTTCTGCCCCCAGGCGAACCAGCTCCTGGGCAGTCTCCAAGAGAGCATTGGGCCGGGCCAGGGATCCCTGGCTGGCTCCTGAGGGGGAGAAGCCGACGGAAACGCCCAAGGGTTGGCGGGTCAAGCGCCAGGGGCCAATGTTGAGCCCCAAGGTGGCCTGAGCAGCCTGCATCACCTGCAGGTGGCGTTGTTGCAGATCGGGGGGGATCCCGGCATCCAGCACCACCCCAACACAGTTTTGGCGCACTGGCCGCAAATTCCACACCCCCGCACAGAACTGATCCAGGCCGTACCCTTCCACGTACAACACGTTCCCCATCGGCCAAAACAAACTGGCTCCGTTTAACACGTTGGGATGGGTAATGACCCGCTCTGCGGCTGCTGCCAGGGTGCGGGCAACAGGCAGGGCATCCCCGGCAAAACCACCGATGCGGGCACCAATGCCGGTGGGGATGAGCAGGAGGCTGGTGTAGGGATGGCTCATGCTGCTATGTCTACAGCACTCTATGCTGCTACACGCGAACGGGAACCGCACCGCTAACGCCGGACGGACAGGATCTGCTGGGCTAGGGCCTCGGCCCGCCGCACACAATCTCCCAAGGCCACGCCATCCAGGTAGTTGGCACACACCCACACCCCTGGGGTTTGGTCGGCCAGGCTGGCCTGCAATTGGGCAATCCGCTGCCGGTGGCCAAGCGTATATTGCGGGATAGCCTGGGGCCACAGGCGCTCTCCCAGGCGGATGGGTTCGACAGGGCGGGTGAGCAGGATCTGGCTGAGTTCTGCATGCACAATTTGGGCCCGCTCGTCGGGGGAGAGAGCTGTGATGGGCGGGATCCCTTTCTGGCGGGCAAAAGCCGCATCGGTGGCCCCCCCAATGAAGCTGATCAGGCAGTGATAGCCCTGAGGAGCCCGCTCTGGGAAGAGGGAGGAGGCCCAGATGGTGCCCAGGGTGCGCAGGCCCTGAGAGCGAGGGATCAGATGGCCAAACCCTCGCAGTGGTTGGGGGAGGGCTTCTTCTGGATAGGCCAAAGCCACCACCGCCACAGGCGGGTAGGGGATTTCCCTCAGCAGCCGGCTGGCCTGGGGGTTGAGATCCTGCAGGAGGGTGGCAGCAGCGTAGGCAGGGAGGGTGAGCACCACCTGTTGAGCCGCCACCCAGTGGATTTCTTCTGGGGCCGTGTGCTCTGCACCGCTGTCGTGTATGACGAAGCCCACCCGGTAGCCCGTCTCATCCCGCTTGAGATGCACAGCCCGCCAGCCCAGCCGCAGCGCACTGCCCAGTTTCTGGGCAATCGCCTCAGGTAGCTGCTGCAACCCCTGCCGCAGGTTACCCAGTTGGCCCCGCTTGGGAGGAGGTTGGATAGGGGAGTTGCCGCTGTCCTGGTGACGGGTTCGCGGGAGCGTCGCGTAGCGATAACGGCTGCGCAAAGCCTGCACAGCACCGGCAAAGAGGCTGCCGTAGCGTTCTTCCAAGCCGGCAATGCGGGGGAAGGCTGCCAAGGCGCTGAGCTGATCCGGATCCCCGGCATACACCCCTGAGGTGAAAGGTTCGACCAGCCGCTCTACCACCTCGGATCCCAGTTGCCGCCGGAAGAATTGCCGCACCGTTTCCTCTCCGCCTGGCGGCGGCGCAACAAACCCCAACAAGCCGCGCAAGGCCCGCAACTTGCCGCCCACGCTCAACAGCCGCGAGCCAATGGCTGCAGAAGGGCTCAGGGGCACCGGCAGCAGCTCTTTTTCCCAGTAGATGTAGCGGGGCAGCTTGGCATCGGCCAGCACCAGGTGCTCCGCCAAGCCCACCTCGGCAATGAGGTTAAGCAGGGCGGGGACGGGGGTAAAGCTGTTGGGGCCCTCTTCCCAGCGATAGCTGTCTTTGGATTGGGTGGAGATACAGCCCCCCACGCGGGAGCTGGCCTCGGCCAGGAGCACCGGCTGGGTGGAGTCATCCCTGGAGGATAGGCCCTGTTGCAGTCGCAAGGCCAACGTTAGGCCGCTGATGCCCGCCCCGACCACCACCACCTCGGCCTGCGAGGGCTGCGTCCCGCTAAAGTGCTCAACAGAAGAGTTCATCTTTTGGGTTCCAACGGGGTTTTCAATCCTCAAGAGTCAAACAATTATGCTCTGAGCCGCTCCCCGTCCCACCAGCGCGTTCGCGTCAGCGGTGCGGAGCATTTTGGATCTATAGCAGCTAGCGCAGCACCCGAAATAGGCTGGGGATCCCGGCTACCTGGGGCAGTTGTTGGATCTCGGCCAGCGCCTGCCGGCAGTCGGCCTCCCGGACGGTGTGGGTGAGAATCACAATCTCCGCCTGCTCTTGGTGACATTCCTTTTGGGTAATGCTCTCCAGGCTAACCCGGTGGCGACCGAAGCAGGTGCCAATCGCCCCCATTACCCCCGGCTGATCCTGAGCCAACACCCGCACGTAAAACTCCGACTCCAATTCCGAGAGAGGGATCAAAGAGGCGGCAGCGGGGAAGCAGGAGAATCCCCACAGCGGATTGGGGGCATCAGCCCCCGTTTGCCGGTGGGCAATCAGGGTCAGCAGATCGCCAACAACGGCACTGGCAGTCGGCCCCCGCCCCGCCCCCGGCCCCGACAGCACCACCTGCCCCAAAGGATCCCCCTGCACCAGGACGGCATTGTCCACACCGTTGATGTTGGCCAAGGGGTGGGTAGAGGGCAGAAGGGTGGGGTGGACCCGGATATCCAAAGCCATCTTCGCTGCCTCCCCGCCAGAGTTGGCCCTTTGGGCGATGGCCAAGAGCTTGAAGGTGTAGCCCCACTCGCGGGCATAGCGAATGTCGGTGGGGCTGATGCCGCGGATCCCTTCGCAGGGGATGGCTTCCCGCTTCACAGACACCCCGAAAGCAAGGCTGGCCAAAATGGCGATCTTGTCGGCGGCATCCCACCCTTCCACATCGGCGCTGGGATCCGCTTCGGCGTAGCCGTGGGCCTGGGCCAGGGCCAGGGCTTCCTCAAATGAGCTGGCCGCCTGGGTCATCTGGCTGAGGATGAAGTTGGTGGTGCCGTTCACAATGCCCCAGACCGCCTGGATGTGGCTGGCCTGCAGGGACTGTTGCAAGGGCTGCAGAATCGGGATCCCGCCCCCAACTGCCGCTTCCAAGAGCACCGAGACTTTGGCTTGGGCTGCCGCCTGAAAGATCTCCTCCCCGTGGCGGGCGATCACCGCTTTGTTGGCTGTGATCACCGGTTTGCCGTGGTCAATGGCTTTTAAGATCAAGGTGCGGGCCGGCTCCAAGCCCCCCATCAGCTCGATGACCACGTCGATTTCCGGATCCGACACGATTTGCTCCAGATTGGTGGTCAGGCGCTCAGGCGGGATCCGCACTTGCCGTGGCTTGTCCAAAGAGCGCACCCCCACCGCCGCAATCTCAACCGACTGCAAGAGAGGATGCCGGGGTTGCTGCAGAATTTGCACAACACCCGTGCCAACTGTGCCCAGCCCCAATAGCCCAACTCGTTCGCGGCAGCGGCGCATAGCGCTTTAGACCACAACTCTTCCTTTTGCCTGCTGTTCCCGTTAGCGGGACGGAGACCTTTGCCCTGTGAGGGCTCCGCCTCGCCAATGCAAACAGGAAGCGGACGGGATCCCCTCACCATTATCACGCTTGGATCCACGCTCTGCTAACGCGACCATGATCCGCATGCAGAGCACTTTGTTCGCGCTAGCGGGACGGCGTCCTTAGTTGGGATCTATAGACTTGTCCGCCAGAGAATCCCGCAAGGCACGGACAAAGTGATAAGGGGGCAAAGGGGCGCTCCAATCCAGTTGCCAATGGGGGTGCTGAGCCAGCCAGGTTTGGGTGAGCTGAAGGGCGGCTTCCCACTCGGCAGGGGTGAGCAAAAAGTAGAGCCGCAAGGCTTCTCCTGGCTGGGGATCCCCCCTTTGCACAGGCCAGGTGGAAGGCCAAAGCTGCTGTAGGGCTTGCTGCTCCTGCTCTTGCTGCTCTTGGGCCTGTCGTTGCTGGAGATAGGCTTGCTTGCGGGCCAACAGATAGGCCGTCCCGCTTAGGGAGGGCTGTGGCTCCGGTTGGGGCTGAGGTTGAACCCTTCCTTTGAGACAGTACTCGGCCCGCCCCCCAATGGCTGCCAGGGCTTGTTCGTACTCCGTCTGCCGGGACAGCAGATGGGATCCCAGCCTTTCTGCTGAGAGGAAGCAGGTGCCGAAGCGCAGGGGCAGCACCGGCATCTGGGCGAACAGCCGGCAGATCACCTGATCGTGGCGCAGGGCAGAACGCACCAACACCTCATCCGAGACTTGCAGCGACTCCGGATCCGGCATCGGCTCCACAGCAGCGGCAATTCGGCTGCCTGCCGGGGAGAACACCTGCACCGACCGATGGATCCCCTCGGTTTGCCGGATGAAGGGCAAAAGTTCTGGAGCTGGCTGCGGGAAGAAGGCGTAGGTGTAAAGGGGGCTGTTGATACTCTGCTCATTCCCGTCAGCAGTACGGAGCACTTGGGGTTCTGGCTGAGCTGGGAAGGTCATGGTCTCGGATTTAAGACGAGTAGGTAAGACGGGTAGGCTCGCCTTCCCAGTCTACGCAACCTAGGATTGGGATCTTTGAAACCTACAGGGTTCCACCTATAGAGTTCCACGGCCAGAGTTCCACGGCCAGCCTGGAGATGCGATAGACTAACCTCGCATCGGTTCTGCACAGGCTGGGGTGTCTGGGGCCGGAACAGGGCCTGTTTTTAGGCGGGCTCCCCACCCCAACCCCCCCAACAGGTGAGGCCATGACCAGCCGCCCAGATTTCCAACCCTTCGAAAAAGAAGAAACCGAACGGTTGCGGGATCTGCTCCCCGCTTCTTTCCGACCCTTGATCACCATTGTTCCCCACTTCGGGGGCGAAGCCCTGCTCATCTCCCGCCGCAAAGCCCCTTGGCAGCCCCAGGGCACAATTGCCATCGATTTTCGCCGTTGGCAAGGGATCCCTCAGCCACAGCGGGATCTGTTGTTTCTGCGGGAGGTGGGATGGCTGGGCAACCGCAATTGGTTGCAGCCGGGGTTTTACCAATCGCTGGCCTTGATGGGGGGCATCACCACCGTGGCGGAGCTCTCTTTGCAGCACCCCTTTTCCGCTCTGTTGGCAGGTGGCATTACGGCTCTCTCCGTCCGGCAGATCTGGCAAAACCTGAACCGGGAGAGCGCCCATTTCGACGCCGATGAATTTGCCCTGCGCCGTGCTCAGTTTCGCGGCTACACCCGACAGGAGGCCGCTCAACACCTGGCAGATGCCATAGAACAGGTTCTGAAGCTGGATCCCACCGACATCCTGACGGCGCTACGGCTGCAACGGCTGAGAACCATTGCCCGCAACCTGGCTTCTACCCCCCCCAGCGGAAACGCCTGGTCGCGTTAGCGGGACGGAGTCCTTGGCCAGTTGCACTTGGGTGATGGCCACCCGACCGGAGAAGCAGATGTCGGTATCGGTTTGGGGATCCCGAGCGCGCTCCGCATAGCGGCCCTGATAGCGAAACCACAGCGACTCTGCCCCATTTCCCTCGGCTTCCACCGCATAATCGAGCGGCAGGGGTTGGGTGCAGAGGGGACAATAGACCCGCTCCGGCAGAGGGGATCCGGCGGGCAAGTGGGGCAGGTTCACATTCCAAAACGCCCCCCTGGGCAGGGGTTGTTCCATCAGCTCCGCCAAGATTTCCCGCGTCCACCGCTGGGCTTGCTCCCAGTCGATGGGTTGGCCCCCTGCTCGGTATTGGGAAATGGCAATTCCCGGGATCCCCCGCATCGCCGCTTCCCGTACCGCTGCCACCGTTCCCGACAGGTACACATCCGATCCGAGGTTTCCCCCTTCGTTGATACCGGAAAGCACCCAATCCACCGCTGGGGCCAGCTTGAATAGGGCCACCCGCACACAGTCGGCAGGGGATCCCTCGACGGCAAAGGTGCGCTCGCCGCGGGCCAAGGCCCGAAAAGGTCGCCCCGTCGTCACCTGGTGGCTGCAGCCGGAAATCGGTTGGTGGGGGGCCACAATCCAACAGTGTTCTTCCGGGATGAGGGCGCTGAGGGCCAACTTGAGGTTGGCCAGCCCGGCAGCCTCGATGCCGTCATCGTTGGTCAGCAATACCTTCATTCCTACTTTTCCCTTCTGCCGGCAACTTCTTGGGTGAGTCCCAGTGGCAAATCTGGAGATCTTGGGTGCAAAAGCGATGGGGATCCCGTTCTTCTTCTACCCTATCCCTAGGGGGGTAGCGTCTCCCATGCCGCGTCCCTCGACCCACGGTATGAACTGACACTGGAGGATTGCGATGACCACACGGGTAGCCATCAACGGATTTGGTCGCATTGGGCGGGCCTTCTTGCGGGTGCTGCTGTCTCAGCCAGCTCGGGAGCTGGAGGTGGTGGCAGTCAATGACCTGACCGAACCCGACAACTTGGCCTATCTGCTCCAGTTCGACTCGGCCTATGGGCGCCTTCCCCAAACCGTGAGCGCGGTGGACGGGCATCTGCAAATCGGCAACCACCTGAAAGTCCGGGTTTTGGCAGAGCGGGATCCGGCGCAACTGCCCTGGAAAGATCTAGGGGTTGACCTGGTGGTGGAATCAACCGGCTTGTTCACCAAACGAGAGGGGGCGGCCAAACACCTGGAGGCCGGGGCCAAAAAGGTGATCATCTCTGCTCCTGCCAAAGGCCCCGACTTGACGGTGGTGATGGGGGTCAACGACGACCAATACGACCCAGAGCGGCATCACATCATCTCCAATGCTTCCTGCACCACCAACTGCTTGGCGCCGCTGGCCAAGGTTTTGTTGGATCGCTTCGGCATCGAGACCGGCTTTCTCACCACTTGCCATGCCTATACCGCCACTCAGGCAATTGTGGATCGCCCGGATCCCAAAGATTATCGGCGGGGCCGCTCGGCAGCGGTGTCGATTGTGCCTTCCACCACCGGGGCCGCCACGGCAGTGGCCGAGGTTTTGCCCGCCCTGAGAGGGAAGATGGATGGCCTGGCGCTGCGGGTGCCCACCTTGACCGGCTCGATTGTGGACTTTGTGGTGCGTACTGAGCAGCCCATCACCAAAGAAGCAGTCAACCAAGCCTTTATCGAGGCTGCAGAAGGCCCGCTGCGCGGCATCCTGGCCATTGCTCCGCCAGAGATCGTATCGGCGGATATCGTCGGGGATCCCCACTCTTCCATTGTGGATTTGGGATCCACCATGACCTTAGGGGATCGCACGGTGAAGGTGCTCTCCTGGTATGACAACGAGTACGGCTATGCGGCGCGGCTGGTGGATCTGGCGGCCAAAATCGGGGCTGCGCTGTAGGCAACCATCCCCGTTGCGTTCAAGGCAAGGCTACCGTCAGCAGCGAAGAAAGCAGGGCAGAGATAACGGGCTGCTCATTCGCCACCATGGGGTGGAAAGGCCAACGGTAGACACAGACGGCTGGAGGGGCAGCTACGGTTCAGAGGCTTCCCCTTTTGCAGCCGTGGCCAGGGCTGCAGTCGATGAAGGGGGGCCAAGCCACAGTAGGATCACCATCGCCGGAGCGGCTGTCATCGCCGTGATCAGATAAAACAAAGGCCAATTGACCGCAGCCGCCAAATAGCCTGACACAGCCCCGGCCAAGGTTCCCCCCACGGCAAACACACTGGTGAGCAAAGCATACTGAGTGGCACTAAATTGCCGATCGCAAAGGCTCATCAAAAAAGCCAGAAAAGCAGCCGTGCCCATGCCCCCAGCCATGTTGTCGAAAACGGTTGCCCCCAGCAGCAGCGGATAGTTTTGCCCCACCAACCCAATCGCTCCCAGGCCCAAATTGCCGATCCCTTGCAAGGCTGCGAAAATGAACAGGCAGCGGTAGGTGCCGATGCGGCTGACCCACTCCCCCCCCACAAAAGCCCCCGCCAAGGTGGCCAACAAGCCTATCCAACTGCGGATAATGCCCAGATCGCTGGTGCTAAACCCCGTCTGCAACAAAAATGTAGGGGTCATTTGCCCTGCCAAGCTGTCCGGCAACTTGAAGCAGACCACAAACAGCAGGATTGCCCAGGCCAGGCGATGCCGCCAGAAAGATTGAAATGGCTCGAGGATAGCCGCCCGCAAAGAGGTAGGCTTGAGGGCGCTGTTTTCCGGCTCAGGGGCCAAAAACGAGGTAATCAACCCGATCAACATCAGCAGCGCCATGATCCCGTACACCTGCCACCAGGGCAAATAGTCCGCCAAGATCAAGCTCACGCCACTGCTGACCAGCAGCGCGATGCGGTAGCCGAATACAAAAATCGCTACCCCTGCCCCCATCTCCCGCTCTGCCAAGATATCGGTACGGTAGGCATCCACCGCGATGTCCTGAGAGGCGCTCAAAAAAGCCACCAGCAACCCCACCAGAAAGATCGGGCGGGTGAAAACCGTGATTCCCGGCCAAGTCTGGGCCAGCTCTTCCCATCCCAGAGCTTCCAGCCAGGTTTGGGTCGGATCCTGAAAACCCAGTAGCCCTATGCTGAGCAGCAACAGCACCTGGGTCAGGGCCATCCACCCCCGCCGCCGACTGCCCCGCAGGGATCCCGGTGCCGGCAACAGAAATCGATCCAGAACAGGCGACCACAAGAACTTAAAGGAGTAGGGCAAATTGAGCAGGTTAAACAAGCCGATGGCAATGGTGGTCAAGCCCGCTTGGGTCAGCCAAGCATTCAAGGTGGTGTTGATCAGCAGCAGCGGCAAACCCGAAGAAAACCCCAACAGCAGCAGAACGCCCATCTTAGAGCTGCCGTAGACGCCCAACATCCGCCTCAAGACGCTTGCCCCCGCCTCAATCATGACTAGCCCTCCCCGCCATCCTGTCTATTTTCAGGGATCCCTGTATTGCCAGTATGGTCATTTCAATTAAACTAGGGCACTGCACCCACACCTAAAACTCTGAGTGCAGCAGGCTATAGGGCTTTTCAAGGACTCCGTCCCGCTGGCGCGATCAGCAGCCCAGGCGTCTCACCTTAACCTGAAATGACCATAACATCCCAGTGAAACTCCCCATTGCGTAGCTCCCCTCTCTCAAGGGGAGAGGGACTTCCCTTAGGGCCAATCCTGAACGCAAACCACCTGCTGGGTTTGGGCAGATCGCTCGGCTGCCTCGGCCACCGCCAGGGCGTGGAGCATGTTTTCAGTATGGATATAGAGGGGTCTGCCGTGGCGCAGGTGATCCAGCACCATGCGGGTGTCTTGCTCGAACAGGCCGTGGCGGGATCCCGTCTCTAGAGGGTGGGCGCTGCCGGGCCGCAACAACATTGCCTCTTCGCCGTTGATCAACAGGCCCCCCCGTTGGCCGTGAAACTCCAACAGCCGTTGGGAACACCACAGGGATTCCCCCTTGCCATACGTCAACACCGCCAGCAACCCATTGGCAAAACTCAGTTGGGCTGTGCAGTAGCAACTGCTGTAGCGGTGGGGCAGGTCCGGCCCGTCGTAGCGCAGTTGGCAGCTCACCCGTTCTACCCTGCCCAACAAGTCCACCAAGCGGTGGATGCGAGAAACGGCCCCCATGAGGGGGAAGCCAAACAACTCAGGCCGATAGGTCCAGCGATCGGGGGCGGGGTGGGTGGCGGTGAGAGTGATGTAGCGAACGGCAAACAGCTTGCCCAGCCCTTCCAGCTCTCGTTTCAGCAACAGGTGGACGCCGCTGATCAGCTCAATGTGTTCGACGTGCAGCAGCACCTGCCGCTCGGCTGCCAATTGCACCAAAGAACGTGCTTCGGCAGCGCTCAAGGCAAGGGGATATTCCACGACGGTGTGGATCCCGGCCTCCAGAGCAGCACGGGCAATGGCGGCATGATCCCGATTGATGGTGCTGACAAAAACCAGATCCAGCCGCTGCTCGCCCAACAGAGAAGACCAGTCCGAATAGGCGACGGCCCCCAACTCGGCGGCAAAAGCATCGCTCCGGTCGGGAGCTCGACCGGCAACAGCGACAATCTGCACTTGCCCATCTTTGCGCAAGGCCTCGGCCCGTGAGCGAGCTGCGTAGCCGGTGCCGATGATCCCCACCCGCAAGGTTTGTTCCCTCCCCTAGCCTGCCTCTGTCTGTAGCATCACACAGGAGGGATCCTTTGTACCACCCGGCAATCCGGATCTCGCTCCGCCTAGGTTTGCCGGAAAACTCCTGCTGCACCCTTTGATTTTGTGCCTACCTCACAGAGCTGTTCGCCGGTGGGGATCCCATGGGCGTTAGGAAGAAGCTGCTGCTTCAACCTCTTGGGGTTGCGGCGAGGAAAGCGGAAAATGCCGCTCCAACAAAGCCGGGATCCCTTGGGGGGAAACGCCGCTATAACGGGCTTTGTCGGGCATAAACACCACATGGGGGCCCCGTTTGCAATCTTTCATGCAGCCCACCCCCTGCACGCAAATCGAACCAGAGTAGGCGGCCAAGTGGGCGTTCAGGGCTTGCATCACCGCTCCGGCCCCACGCCGATAACAGTCGGATTTCTGGCAGACCAGCACCTTACCTTTGATGTCTGTACCTTTGATATCTCCTTTGATATCTGTGATGTTTGGAGCAACCGGTTCGGAAGCTGCCTCAGCCCCAGAAGCCGAAGACAAACCCCCCGCCCTCTCTCCGAGGGGAACCACCCGGTAAAGCACCCACTTCTCTCGCCCTTTGTGCGGATCCACCTCCCGCTCCCCACAGATCTGCACGGTGTCTCCAGGTTTGAGGGTGCGGTAGAGGGCAGAGCGCAGAGACTTGGGGATCTTGCCGGAAAAAACGTCCGCTCCGGCTTGCCAACGCAGGTACTTGAGCTTGCCGTCTTTATCGGGAAGAAATCCCAAAAACTGGCCCTCCGACTCAAACGGGATCCCTTGCTTAGGAAACTTGCTCATCTTGACCCCCAGCCTCCGTGTTGAGCTGCCAACAAACCTCTAGGCCATCCAATAGCTCCTGTCGCCGCGCTGTGTGCTGACGGATCACACTGCGCACCTGTAGAACAGCCAATGGAGTACTCACCTCCACCCGCAGACGACCATCTCCTGTACAAATCGCCGGGATCCCCAATTCCATCAGCCGCCGACCAACGCGCCAGCGCTCGCCCAGAGGAATGTTCAAGAGATAGCCGCGCTCAGAGTCCAGAAAGGCGGGGTTCATGGCCGGGATCAGCACCTCAGAGTAAAGAATAGTGAAGAGATGAAACAAATTCTCAATAGCCTTTCAAAAAAAAGCCAGAGGTTGGAAACTAGGCAGGCTCAAGCCCACCTGTAGACCCTCTGGCTAGGCTCTGCCGTTCATCAAGCCAAACACCAGGCTATCGTTGGCCAGGAAGTGATGGAGATGGAAAGCGCGATCCTCTGTCTTCAACAGGATCTGCTCGTAGAGGTAGCGGGTGGCCCGATCCCCAAGGCTCTCCGCCTGGGCTGCCTGCCGCCGCAGCAGATCGATGATGGCCTGCTCTGCCGCCAGGTCGTTCATCAACATTTGCCGTGCCTCAAAAGCTCCATCCGGCTCAGGGGTAAAGCAGCAAAGCTGGGCCAAGGTGGTAAAGCTGGCTACCGGCACACCTCCCAGCCCTTCTAGGCGTTCTCCCAGGTTGTGGACATGCTCCCTCACCTGCTCGTAGTGATCTTTGAAGAGTTGGTGCAGCGGATAGAACTCAGTGCCCTCTACCACGAAGTGATGCTTCTGGTACTGCAAGTACAGCCCCTGGAAGCTGGCCAGCAGGGCGTTCATCCCCTCGCAAACCGGCTGGGTTATCTCAGTGCCAAGCAAGACAGGATTGTCGCGCACGCTGTTGAAAGACTGGCGCAGGGTTGAAGTTTCGGACATAAAATTCTCCAGCACAAGTTAAAAGGAGCTGTGAATCCTAGAGCGCCCGCCATAGCGGGCCTGGGATCCTTGGGTGTTTATCCCCAAATCTAGCATAGTGCAGAAAATGGCTCTTGTGAATAATTCTCAATAAGCCCGTTGTTGCAGATCCCTTTGGAGTGGGATCAGCTAGAAATCGCAGGAGCCCCGCACTGTACTCGTAGGGTCGGTGTCGGGAGGAATGCGCTTTGATGAAGTACAATGAACTTATGAGCCAAGTCCTGACCATATCCTGCAAGCTCAAGGTGCCCCCGTCGCAAGCCGCCAAATTGGACGCGACGATGGATGCCTTTGTACAGGCATTGAACTGGGTCAACCAAAACACACCAGAAAAAGTAGTCAAC
>NZ_JBSSAC010000014.1:0-66062 GCF_054058315.1 Thermostichus sp. MS-CIW-40 | reverse complement strand
ACTCCGTCCCGCTAACGCGAATGGAAACAAACAGAATGCTATCGCTGCATAGTTGAACAGTGATGTTCAGCAGTGTTCAGCGTAAATGTATCAGAAACTCGAGCGCTTGTTTCACCAAAAGACAAGCTGCTGCCGCCTCAACCCCAGCAAAAGGACGGCAAAACACTTGGTCAAAGGAATTGGTGGCTTTCCGGCTGCAACACTATCTCGCTCGGTACAGCACCAGCGGGCGCTGTAAGGGCAAAGCAGATGGCTTCCGCAGCCGTGGCAGGGCTGAGCATCTTGTCTCGTTGCACCTTCAGGCTGATGGGATCCCAGAAGGGTGAGTCGATGCCCCCGAAGTAAAACAGCGTAAATCTGACCCCAAAGCGCTTCAGCTCATCGGCCATGCACTTGCTAAACCCGACCACCCCAAACTTGGCCGCACAGTAAGCAGAGGCCATCGCCATGGGATAACGTCCAAGGACGCCGGGAAAATTGAGGATGTGGCCGGATTTTTGCTCCCGCATGGGGTTGGCAGCCAGTTGGCTGGTGTAGAAGCTGCCCTTCAGGTTGACCGCCAGCATTCGCTCCAGGTCTGCGGGGGTTAGCTGGGGAGCAGGCTTCAGGATCCCGGCCCCGGCCAGGTTAATCAGCACGTCAATGCGCCCATGCTTTTGCACCGTTTGGTTGACCAGGGCCTCTACCTGGGCATAGTCCGTCACATCAGTGGGGATCCCCAATCCAGAGGCAGCCCCCAAAGAGGCTGATTTCTCCACCAGAGCTCGCAGGGGCTCTTCTCGCCGAGCGGCCAACACCAGATGGGATCCGGCCTGAGCCAGCATGGGCACCAGGACGCTGCCGATACCCCCTGTTGCCCCTGTGATCAAAATAACTGCCTGCGATAGCGGAGAAGACACGTTACGTTTCTTAAACTCTTTTTCCCATCATACACAGGGATCCCGACAAGCCAGTCACAGCCCCACTGGATCCCTCGACAGAGGTCATCTGAGCGATGGGGAAGACAGAAAGGGCTGGCACAGCCACAACCCACTGAACCCCAGGGTTAGGAGAGTGAGGGGCAGGCCAAAGCGCAGATGTTCTCCAAACGAGAGCACGTAGCCTTTTTTGGCCGCTGCCTCGACTGTGATCAAATTGGCCACCGCCCCAAATAGTGTCAAATTGCCTGCCAAAGTGGAGCCAGCAGCCAGCAACAGCCAAGCGGTGGTCTCCTGTCGGGGCAGGAACGATTGCAGCAACAGCACCGCCGGCACATTGGAGATGAGGTTGGACAAAACGGCCACACTACTCAGCAGGGTAAGAGGGGATCCCGCCAGACTCTCTGCCAAGGATCCCAAGCCCATCCCCCAAACAGCGACCAGCTCTCCCGTTGCCCGCGTCAGGATAAATAGCCCGGAAAACATCACCAGCAGATTCCAGTCCACCTGCTCCAAAAATCGCTCTGGCTTCAGCCTACGGGTAATCAACAACAGGGCCGCCGCCACCAAGGCCGATTCTGCCAAGGGAAGTCCGGCTACAAAGGCCACAAACAGCCCCCCCGTAATCACCACGCTCTTGCGCAACAGGGGCGGATAGAGCCGCAGCGGTAGCCAAGGCACCTGGGCAAAGGGTTTCAACGAGCGCACCTCAGGGTAGTACAACCACAGCAACCCCACTTCCAGCAGCAGCCCCACCACGGCAATGGGGGTCATCTGGGCAGCAAACTCCAGGTAGCCGATCCCAGAGAAGGAGCCGATCAGGATATTCTGCGGGTTGCCGCTCAGGGTGGCGACGGATCCCAGGTTGGTGGCTGCCGCCAAGCCCAGCAGATAGGGAATCGGGTTTAACCCCAGCACCGTTGTGACCTGCAAAGTCAGGGGAGTAAACACCAGCGCCAGCGTGTCGTTGAGCAGGAAAGCCGAGAGCAGCCCGCTGCCGAACACCAGCATGATCAACAGACCAAAGGGGCTGCGGCTCACCCGAATCAAGCCCAGCAAAGCCAACTGAAAAGCCCCCCCATAGGACAAGCTGGCATTTACCACCATCATGCTCAGGAGAAACACAATCGTGGTCGGGTCAATGGCTTCCCAAGCCTGCCGTAGCGACAAGGTCCCCAAGCCAATCAACAGGGCGGATCCCACCAGGGCGATGGTGGCCCGGTTCATACGCAACCTAGGCAGGGATCCCAGTCCCAACCCGACATAGCTCAAACCCAACACCAACCAAGACAGCCCCTGCACCCCCGATCCCTCCCGCACTTCTTTCAGGATCCCTGATGGGTTCAGCCAATGGCAAAGGCTGGAGTTGAAACAGGCCCAACATTCCCGATACTCAATAAGTCACAAATAAGTCACAAGAACCAATCATGGTCAGAAACCTTTCGGGATAGTCCAAAAGCTCCGCTGGATCAGCGCGTTTGCCTCGGCGAGCTGCAGACCGAGCAGAGGTGGCGAGAATATCCAAGGTCTGGCCATCGTTCGTAGGATAATGGGAGCCCGCAGACATTGAGTTACCCACCGTTCACTGAGGAGTTGTCCCCTTGGTCAAAGAACGCGTAGAGGTCATCGTCCCGGCCACCACCGCCAACTTGGGGCCAGGGTTCGACTGCATCGGTGCAGCCCTAGAGCTCTACAATCACTTCCATTTTCGCGAGATCCCTTCCGGCCTCAGCATCCACTACCGTGGCAGCGACCACATCAGCCAAAGCAAGGACAACCTGGTGTACCGGGCTTTTTGCCGCGCCTTTGAGTTGCTGAGTAAGCCTGTGCCGGGGGTAGAAATCGAAATTACCCTCAACGTGCCCCTGGCGCGGGGGTTGGGCAGTTCTGCCACCGCCATTGTCGGCGGCTTACTGGGGGCCAATGCCATTGGAGCACTCAACTTAGCTCCCGAAACCCTTCTACAACTGGCTATTGCCTTGGAGGGCCACCCAGACAATGTGGTGCCCGCCCTGCAGGGCAGTTGTCAGCTTTGTGTGCAGGGACAGCAGGGGCAATGGGTGTTTTGTCCCGTGGAGTGGCATGAGAGCATTGGCATCCTGGCCGTAGTGCCCAACTTTAAGCTTTCCACCCAAGCGGCCCGCGAGATCCTGCCCAAATCCGTCAGCTTGGCGGATGCGGTTTTTTCCAGCAGCCATCTGGGCCTGCTCATTCGCAGCTTGCAGTCGGGGCGGGTGGACTGGCTGAAGGTGGCTCTGCAGGATCGGCTGCACCAGCCGGCGCGTATGGAGCTGATCACCGGGTTCAAAACGGTTCAAGCTGCAGCCATGGCTGCCGGAGCCTATGGGGTGGTGATCAGCGGAGCCGGCCCCACTCTTCTGGCCCTCTGTGCTCCCGAGAATCGGGAACGGGTGGGATCCGCGATGGTCAGCGCTTGGGCGCAGTTGGATATTGAAGCGGAGGCCAAACTGCTCAACCTGGACCGGCAGGGAGGACGGGTGGTGATCCACTCCCAGCCATCTGGATAGGAAACTTCCTGTCCAATCGGGGAGCTACCCTGCTGCCGGGAAGCCATCTTGCAGCAGCAACACCAAAGGCGGAAGAAATAGCCAAGCCGCCACCATCAAGGATGCCGCTGCCGCCATCAACACGGCTGCTGCCGCGCAATCTTTGGCGATCTCGGCCAAGAGGTGATACTTGCTGCCCAGGGTGAGATCCACCACCGCTTCCAGAGCGGTATTCACCAGCTCCAGCGCCATCACCAAGCCGCTGGTCAGGCTGATCAGGGCCATTTCCACAGCGCTCAGCCGCAGGCCCAGCCCAAGGCCAAAGGCCATCACCGCCATCACCATGTGAATGCGGAAGTTGCGCTGAGTGCAGATGGCATAGACCAAGCCCTTGCCCGCGTAGTAAAAACTTTTGCCCAGGTTGTCAGCCACTTGCCAAGAGGGGGGGCGTCGCCAGGGATCCCTTCCCAAAGGCTCGGCACTGGCTGCCCGATCCGCCTCAGATGGCTGCGCTGGGTCTCTGGAATGGACGCGCCGCCGGAACACCGCCAGGCGAGAACGCTCCGGCAACCGACTAGGGCTGTTGGCCATGGGCCACCTCCCCATCCAGTTGGATGGCGGCAAGCAACTGTCGCTGTTGCTGCAACATGCGCTGTAGGGACAGTTCATCCGGGTGATCCCACCCCAGCAGATGGAGCAACCCGTGGCTGGCCAACCAGGCCAACTCTTGCGAAAGACGATGCCCCTGCGCCTTGGCTTGTGCGCGGGCGGTGGGCACCGAAATCACAATATCCCCCAGCAGGCGTACCCCCGTTACGTCTTGGATCTCAAAGGGGGCAAACATCTCCTGCGCGGCAAAGGCCAACACATCGGTGGGCTCGTCGAGATGGCGAAACTCGCGGTTGAGCTGGCGGATGTGTTCATCGGAAGTGAGGCAAAGGCTGAGCTCGCATGGCTCCTGGACTCCCAGCTCTTTCAGCCAGATCTCGAACCAATGACGCCAAGTGGCTTCTTCAACCGGGCTGGGGATGTTGAATTGCAGATAGAGATCTAGAGATCCATCCATGCGGGCCTCACTCACACCACGCCCCTTATTCTACTGGTTTGCCCGGATTGGGCCAGGTTTTGCTTCTCTGCTCCGCAAGCTGCTGCAGCACCTGTCGCAGTCGATTCTCCAGCTCATGGCAGCCCGAATGCAAATCCTCTGGCGGGAACAGATCTCCGGCAACGCCGACCGCCCAGGCCCCTGCTTGCAGGTATTCCGCTGCCTTGGCCAAGGTGACTCCCCCGGTGGGGATCAACGGCAGGGATCCCAGCACCGATTGTAGATGGCGCAGGTAGCGGGATCCCCCCATGCTCTCCACCGGAAACACCTTCACTGCCGTTGCCCCCGCCTGCCACGCCCTCCAGATCTCGCCGGGGGTGAGGGCACCGGGCACGATGGGCAGCCCCACCTCCCGACCCCAGCGGATAACTTGCTCATCGGTTAAGGGGCAAACGCAAAACTGGGCTCCTGCCTGCCAAGCCTGCTCCGCCACCTGCCGATCGAGAACAGTGCCCACCCCTATCCAACACTGCGGGTGGTCTTGCCGCAGTTGGGCAATCAGCTCCAGATATTGGGGAACTTGCGTGGTGATTTCAATGTGGCGGATCCCGGCCCGGATGGCCAGCATGGATCCCTCGAGAGCTTGGGCTGGGCTGGCCCAGAGGCGGATCACGGCAATCAGCGGCTGCTGCCACAGATGGAGTAGCCAGGGGTGCTGTGACCCTTTCCCGAAACCGCACTCAAAATCCTCGAATACCATCTGTGGGGAAATACCCTCTCATCGGTTTCTCATCTTTGCCAGATGTTGAGGTCGCTGTCGCTCGCCGGTGGGTTGGGCTGCCCACCATCAGACCCATGAGATCCAAAGGTTAGTACGAGCCTAACAGCGGTGTGGTTATTTCAAACAGGTTTGAGACAGTTCCCGGTTGCCCCTCGCCCCTAACCCTTCTTTCCCTGGGAGAGGAAAGTCAAAACAAAGAAACGAATAGTTTCACTGCTCCTGAGAGTGACGCCGCTGTGTCGCCAGGGTCTTTTTCTTATGTCCTGTCGCTTCTTTCTATTTCTTGTCAAGCAGCCATAACCGGCAATAGCCAGCTCAGGCTCGATCAGATCCGTGGGGATCTTTGTATCCTTAGGGTCGATGGGTCGGTTGCAGAGGGTGTGAGGAGTGACGAGTCTGAGTCGTGGGGCACGCAGACTGAAAGTGTGGGTGATGCTTGGATTGCTCACCCTCTTGCTGTTGGGGGGACTGGGGGGGGTTGCCCCGTCTCAGGCGCAGAATGTCAACCAATTGCAACAGCGGCAGCAGCAGATCCAGCAACAAATCCAGAGCACTCAGCGCCGCCTGGGAGAACTGCGCCAGGCAGAAGAAGAGGCCCGCCGCCGCATGGGATCCCTGCAGCAAAACATTCGACAGACCGAATCCAGCCTTCGCGACAATCAGTATCGTCTGGAACAAGCCCAGAAAGCCCTGGAGCAAGCTCAAAAGGAGCTACAGGAGCTGGAAGACCGCCTGAGACGGCAGCAACAGGGCACGGCGGCCCGTTTGCGCTACATGCAGCGGCAGGGGGCTGAACATTGGTGGGCTTTGCTGCTCACCAGCCGTGACTTAAACGAGTTTTTTGACCGCCGCCACCAACTGCAACTGTTGATCGAGGCGGATCGGCAGTTGATCCAAGAGCTGCAAGCAATGGCCAAAGAGGTGGATCAACAGCGCATTGCCCTGGAGATGCAGCGCAACGAGATCTCTTTGATTTTGCAGGAGCTGGCCGCCCAGAAGAACCAACTGCAGCAGCAGGCGGTCGCCCAAGAGCAGCTGTTGAGCCGCTTGGCCAACGAACGCGCGGCCTATGAAGCAGCCCAACGGCGGCTGGAAGCCGATTCCCAACAGTTGACTCTCCTCATCCAGCAACTGATCGCCCAGCAGGCCCAACAGCAGGGGGGCAGGGATCCCGTTCAAGGGACAGGCCGATTCATTGCTCCGGTGCGCGGGCCGATCACCAGCGGCTTTGGCTGGCGGGTTCACCCCCTCTACCGCAGTCGCCGCTTTCATGCGGGGATCGATTTTGGTGTGCCCACCGGCACTGCGGTGAGAGCCTCCGACCGGGGCACCGTCATCTACGCCGGTTGGTACGGCGGCTACGGCTATACGGTGATTGTGAATCACGGCGGCGGCATCACCACCCTGTACGCCCACAACAGCCGCGTTGCCGTTGGGGTAGGCCAGCAGGTACAGCGGGGGCAAGTTGTTGCTGCTTCCGGCTCCACCGGCCTCTCCACCGGGCCCCATGTTCACTTTGAAGTGCGCGTCAACGGCCAACCGGTCGATCCCCGCCGCTACCTGTGAAGCAAAGCCTCCGTCGGCAACAGCTTCAGGGATCCCGCCTGCAATGTCCACCGCACATCGGCAATGGAGGACAGCTCCTCCGGGTCGTGGGAAACCACCAACACCGTCCAGGTGGACTTTAGCCGAGCCAACAGCTCGATCAACTGCCGTCGCACCGACCAATCCAATCCTGCCGTCGGCTCATCCAGCAACAGCAAAAACGGGCCACGGATCAACTGGACGGCCAGGGCCAAGCGCCGCTGTTGCCCGCCGCTGAGGCGGTTTGGGGAGGTATGTAGAGGGATCCCTTCCAATCCCACCTGTCTGAGGGCGTTTTCGATCTCTTTTCTCTGTAGCTCTGGATAACCAAAGCGCATTTCCTCCAGCACCGTCAAGCCGCAAAAGTGGCGCTCTGGAAACTGAAACACCAACCCCGCCATGCTGCGCAAGCGGTTGGGGGAAAGTTCTGCCCCTCCCCAGGTAATCCGTCCTTGGGTGGGCCGCGCCAAGCCAGCCAAAATCTCCAGCAGGGTGCTCTTGCCCGCCCCACTTTTGCCCACGATCAGCCCCAACTGGTTCAGGCCCAACTCAAAGGAAAGATCGTTGAGAATGGGCTGGGAAACGCCTGCCGGATGGTAGGAAAGATGCTGAACTTGCAACATGGGGGGCAAAAGAGGGGGATGCTGTCGTTATTTTGGCACCGGAAGATCCCCGCGCGACAGCTATGGCCCTTCTTCAGCGGGAAGGTCGAAGCTTGGGAAACACCTCTATCCGGAGGAGCAGATTAAGCTAGCCTGAAGGTAGGGTAAATTATCGCTCTGGTTATCCTGATGGCGCAGCCTTCTTCTGCAGATTCTCCTTCGGTTGGGGCGGGATCCCCCCCCCAGCTGAGTTACACCCGCCTGGCCATGCGCAACATGGTGCGCAAAGGCAAGACTTCCCTGCTTCACTTCACCCTGACAGCGGTGGGGTTGGTGGCCCTGCTGGTGGGGCTGGCCTACCTGTTTCACTAAGTTCTGTTAAGTTCCGTGGGCGGGTTCTGGCCATACTCTCCTGCGGCTGTTCCTCGGCCGGGAAAGATACACGCTGAGGGGTCTTTCTTGTTACACTCCATGTCCCTTTTTAAGCTTTTCCCAAGGTTAGTGTTAGGAAGGAACAAGCAGCAATGGCTCCTACGGTTAGACCTACGGTCCGCTTCCGCGAACGAGCGCACGGCAATCCCGGCTGCTGAAACGCCAACCTTTGGCTTTTGGATTTTGGCCTATGCAAACTTCGCCAGACCTCACCTCCGCTCGTTCTGTCATTCGCCTGCTGCTGTTCGCCAAGAGTCGAGCTGTTGTTGCCGAGCTTGAGGAGCATCTGCGCCAGCACATCCAGGGGTTGCCCGGCCAATACCCTGCTCAACTGGAAGTGGTGCCGCTGGAGGAGCACCCCTACCTGGCGGAGCATTACAAGCTGGTGGTGACCCCGGCTCTGGTCAAGGCTGAGCCCTTGCCCGCTCAAGTTTTGGCGGGCGCAGACTTGGCGACGCAGTTGGAAGTGTGGTGGCCTCGTTGGCAAGGCCAAGCGGCTTTGGCCGCCCATCAAGAAGGAGCAGGACGGGATCCCGCCTCCCCTCCGACCACCGAGGCGCTGTTGCAAATGTCGGAAGAGGTGTTTTTGCTGCGGCAGGAGCGGGCCCAATTGCGGGAGCAGTTGGACTTCAAAGATCGCGTTCTGGCCATGCTGGTGCATGACTTGCGCAGTCCCCTGACGGCCACGGCTCTGGCGGTCGAAACCCTGCAGCAGGGGCGCGAGGGATCCCTGGACAAAGCCCTGGAGCGGCAGTTGTTCGATCACGCCCGCCAGCAACTGCGCAAGATGGACAGCATGATCACCGATATCCTGGAGTCGGCCCGCGGCGCTGCCTCGGAGCTGAGAATTCGAGCCGTAGAAACCCAGTTGCCCACTCTGTGTCAGTCGGTGATCGAGGAGCTGTGGCCGCGCATTCAAGGCAAGCGGCTGCAGTTTCAAGCGGATATTCCCGTGGATCTGCCCTCTGTTCACGTGGATCCCGACAAGATCCGCCAAGTTCTGTTCAACCTGCTGGACAACGCCATCAAGTACACCCCTGCCGAGGGATCCATCCGCCTCGATGTCCTCCATCGCACCAGCCAAAAGGTGCAGGTGACCGTCAGCGATACTGGCCCTGGGATCCCGGAAGCCGACCAAGAGAGCATCTTCTCCGATTCTGTCCGTCTGTCCCGGGATCAACAGCAGGAGGGCTATGGCATCGGCCTTTCCCTCTGCCGACGGATCGTGCGCGCTCACTACGGCCAGATTTGGGTGGAGTCTTCCTTGGGCAAAGGCAGCAGCTTTCATTTCACTTTGCCCGTGTATCGGCTCTGCAAGCGCTAGCCGGGAGCTGGCTCCCCATGGGTGTGAGCCCCCTCAGAGAGAACAGATCTGACGGTTTTCCTGGACTTGGCAAAAGCGCTCCGCGCCGCTTCCGCGACTATTCCCAGCCCCTCTTCCAGAGGGAAAGGGGGGTCACGGATCAACCTAAGTTTTTAAAACGACTCCGAGTGGATGCTCTGGCAACAGGGACTCATCCTGCCTTTGGCGGGGTTGTTGCTAGGCTTCGTGTCGCGAGGACGGTTTGATGGGCGTTTTGCAATCTAGGTCAGGGCAGGTTGGCCAATTTGTGGGTTTAATGTGGGTTTAATTAAGCCAAGCTCACCGGAGTGGAGTCGGTGAAACTGCCAGCAGTGTCTGTCAGAAGTATGGTGTTAAGGCAATCGTTCTTATGACCAGAGCAAGGGAGAGGAAAGGCACCGATCCATCCGCGCTAGCGGGCCGTAGGCCTTTGCCAGAGAAGTCGCGGGATCCCCGCCGCCCTCCACAACCTGCCAAGAACGCCGTCCCGCCTCCAGAGGGGTCAAAGCTGCGAACGGGATCTGGTCGCCTGCTTCCTGCCCCCAGGGGATCCCTATTGGTTTCCCCTCCTCAACCGCTGCGTCTTGCTCGCCAGAAAGCCATTGCTCGTCTGCGCCAACGGGCTGCCCAGCCCCGCCGCTTGAGACGTTCTCCATCTCTCGGGCAAGTGTTGCTCAGGGGACTGAGCTTAAGTCTCATCCTGGGCCTGACGATGGCGGGCCTCTCGCAACTGCTGCAATCGACCACCGCTGGCCGGACAGAACAGTCCACGACGCAGCTTGGGGATCCTCCCCCGTCGGCATTCCCGAGTAACATTCTGCGGGGAGAAGCGATCCCGGCTTTGCAGGAGCGCTTGGCCGCTTTGGCCGACCAACCGGGCTTGACGGCAGGGGCTCTGTTCTGGGAGGTGGAAACTGGCGCCTTTGCCGGGGTTAGGCCGGATCAGGCTTTTCCTGCCGCCAGTGTGATTAAGATCCCCATTCTCTTGGCTTTTTTCCAGGCTGTGGAAACCGGGCAGGTGCGGCTGGATGAGAGGCTCACCCTGCGGGAAGATCTCAAGGGAGGGGGGGCAGGCGTGCTGCAAACCCGCCCGCTGGGATCCCAGGTTTCTGCTTTGGAAGCGGCCACCCTGATGATCACCCTCAGCGACAACTTTGCCACCAATCTGATCATCGATCGCCTGGGTGGGCAGGAGGCTCTCAACCAAAAGTTTCGCCAGTGGGGGCTACAACACACGCAAATTTCATGGTGGCTACCGGATCTGGAGGGCACCAACACCAGCAGCCCGCGCGACATGGTTTGGCTGCTCAGCCAGGTGGAACAGGGGCGCATGCTCAGCCGCCGCAGCCGCGACCGTTTTCTGGACATTCTCTGGCGCACCCAACGGCCCTCCTATTTCCGGCCCAACTTGGGTCAAGAGGTGCGCATTGCCCACAAAACGGGAACCTTGAGCTCCGTGGTGGGGGATGCCGGGATCCTGGATTTGCCCAACGGGCGGCGCTATGTGGCGGCGGTGTGGGTGAAGCGAGAAACCCCCAACGACCCCAGAGCTGAAGAGCTGATCGCCAGCCTGTCGCAAGCAGCCTACGAGTTCTGGTCTGCTCCTGGATCCGCCCCGCCATCCCGAACAGACACCACCGGCAGCCCGCAACCCTGAGTCCCCCACTCCACAAATCTTTCCATATTGCTACGCAACGCTTACGCGAACGCAGTAGCAGTGCGGAGCACTATTCCAGGCAGAGCGCAAATGCCAGAGTGGAGAAACAGGCGTTGAGGGAAAACGATATTGCTACGCAACGCTTACGCGAAGGGGCACCTGGTCAGCATCAACCCCGCCACCGGAGAGGAATTGGCTCGCTACCCCGTTTTCGACGCTGGGCAGATCCAAAGCTGTATCGCCCAAGCCCACGAGCGGTTTCAGAGCTATCGTCGGATCCCGTTTGCTCAACGATCCGCCTGGCTGAAGCGGGTGGCAGGGATCCTGGAGGAGCGCAAAGCGGAGTTTGGCCGCCTAATCAGCCTGGAGATGGGCAAAACCTTGGCCTCTGCCGTTGCGGAAGTGGAAAAATCCGCTTGGGTTTGTCGCTACTATGCCGAGGAGGCAGAGGGATTCTTGGCCGAGCGCTCCATATTGCTACGCAACGCTTACGCGAACGCCAGCGATGCCAGCCGCAGCGGGATCCGCTACCAGCCGCTGGGGGTGATTTTGGCGGTGATGCCCTGGAACTTTCCCTTTTGGCAGGTGTTTCGCTGTGCCGCCCCAGCCCTGATGGCGGGCAACACCCTCTTGCTGAAACATGCTTCCAACGTGCCCCAATCGGCTTTGACCCTGGAGCGGATCTTTCAGGAGGCGGGATTTCCGCCAGGGGTCTTTCAAACCCTGCTGATCACAGCAGCCCAGGTGGCAGAGGTGGTGGCGGATGAACGGGTGCGGGGGGCCGCCCTCACCGGGAGCGAAGCCGCCGGCTCCAGCCTGGCCCGTTTGGCCGGTCAATATCTGAAAAAAACGGTGTTGGAACTGGGAGGGAGCGATCCCTTCATCGTGCTGCCCAGCGCCGATCTGGAGGCAGCAGTCGCCACAGCGGTCACGGCCCGTCTGATCAACAACGGCCAATCCTGCATTGCCGCCAAACGATTTATCCTACACAGGGCTATCGCCGAACCTTTCACGGCTGCCATGACGGAGCGATTTCGCCAGCTCAAGGTGGGGGATCCCTTGGATCCGCAAACCGATGTGGGGCCTCTGGCTACTGCCAGCATTCTGCAAGAGGTGGATGGACAGGTGCAGGCTTTGGTGCAGGCGGGGGCCAAAGTTCACATCGGTGGCTCCCCCTGGGGAGGGAATTTTTACCCGCCCACGATCCTGAGCGACATCCCCCCGGATCATCCGGTGGCCCACCAGGAGGTGTTCGGGCCGGTGGCGCTGCTGTTCACCGTCCCGGATGTGTCGGCAGCCATTGAGCTGGCCAACAACACGCCCTTTGGCCTGGGTGCCAGCGCCTGGACAACCGATCCAGAGGAACAAGAGCGCCTGCTGGAGGAGCTGGAGGCGGGATCCGTATTCATCAATGGCATGGTCAAGTCCGACCCGCGCCTTCCCTTCGGTGGCATCAAACGCTCAGGGTATGGACGGGAACTGAGTCGGGAAGGGATCCTGGAATTTGTAAATGTCAAAACCATTTGGGTGAAGTGATGGCGGAGACTCCTCAAAGGGATCCCCAGCCGGCGACGGATCCCGTGATCAAGCTGGATCAGTTCCTCAAGCTGGCGGGGGTTGCTCCCACCGGTGGGCAGGCCAAGCAGCTCATCCAAGCGGGGCAAGTGCGGGTGAATGGCGAGGTGGAAACCCGGCGGGGACGCAAGCTGCGCTCAGGAGATGAGGTGGCCGTGGGAGGTGGAGTTTGGCGAGTGCGCCTGGATAAGACCCCAAAGTCAGATCAGTGAACGGGTCAGTGCAACCGGATCAAAAGAAGCATGGCCAAGGCCCCGATTCCCCCTGCCACCGCAAACTGCCATTCCAGCCCCCACAGCAGGCAGGCAACTCCGGCCAGGATCTGGATCCCACCGGTGATCCAGTAGGGGAGGCGCGGCGGATCCACCAAGCCGTTGAGCCAGTGGCCCAGCCCCATTTGCCACAGCCAAAACACCCCCAGGTATGGGCTCAAAGCTGCCAAAGGGGTACGCCCGACAAAGGGCAGCACCGAGAGGATCATGCCCTGGGCGATCACCAACGTCCACACCAAACCCACAAAGTAGAGGTGGGCCAGTCCGGCTGTTCGAAACTCCGGCAAGCTAGTCTGCCGCACCATGTAGCCCAACCCAATCAGGGAAATCACCAGCCACAGCCAGTTGATGTTGGCCTCTTGGTGAAACTGGGTGGCAGCAAACCCAATCCCCAAAAGGACGGCCCAAACCAGGTACACCCGCCGACAAATGTTCCAGAAGGGAAGAGGGGATCCCAGGGGTTCCATTTGCATGGCCTTCACCTAATCGACGACGACAATGCGGCCCACCATGCTGGGGTGGATATCGCAGAAATAGTCCTGGATGCCGGCCACTTCGAAAGCCACTGCTTTGCTCTCGTTGCGCCTCAGCCGTCCCGTTCCTTGGAATTGCGCTCCCTCTATGGGAGTAGCCGTGTGGGGGGTGGAATCCAGGTTGGTGAAGGTCACCTTGCCGCCCCGCTTGAGGATGATCTCCGGGGGCAGGTATTGAAACCCGCGAATGATCACCTCTGCTGCCGCCGTTGCCTCGACAGGATCTCGCCCCGCAACAGAGCTGGCTTGTCGCCACCGATCCACAGCCAAGATAGCCCCCACATTGAGCAGGGATCCCAGTCCACTGAGCAACAGCAACCGCCGCGTCATCGGCATAGGGCTTTCTCCACACAGGTTAGGAAGCGAAAAAAAGCTGAGGCGTTCAGAAGAAGGCGATTGCGACAGCGGTGTGGAACACCTTGACCTCCAAAGAACCTCCAAAGATCTCCAAACCCCAAGATCCTACAGAGGACGTTGGAAGGCTTTGGAGATCAGCGCCGGTGGGGGTTCTACACCTTGCTGTCGCCGGGGGTTGGCGGCTTTAGCTGGAAGTCATCGCCGGCAGGGGCTTTACACCTTCAGGATCCAGCGCTCCCGAGTCTCGGCGCTGACAAAGGGGGCAGGCACCACCAGAATGCTGGGATCAAGGCTGTGGAACACGGCCCGGATTGCAGTGGCATGGGCAACTTCGTTGGGGCCAATGGTGCTGGCAGCAGCCACCAGGTCTTTGTTGGAAAGCTGGGTAAACGCGTCGTTGTAAGCCAAGGCTGCATCAAACTCCAGAGCCAGGGCCAGCTTGGCAATGTTGGCATCGGAGTCGAGATTGCCTTCTTTGTTGTCGATGTAGGTGGAAAGGTCGTAGCTATCCCGGGCCCGAGAGGGGATCCCCCCCAGTTGCCGCACGGCGCCCGCCAGCAGATCCCGGTGCTGTTCGTGATCCTTCAGGTTCTTGGTGGCCACTTCCAACACGATCTTGCCCACCTCAGTATTGCTCAACTTGCCGGCAGCGGTTTTGTAGGCCCAGATTGCCTGCTGTTCCAAGTCAATGGCCGCGTTGAGGATGGCGATGTCGGCAGTGTTGGACTGGGCGGCACCGGGCAGGGTGCGCAATCCAATTGCTCCACCTACGCCCGCCAGCAAACCAGCCAACAACAAGCTGCGGCGGGAGGTTGCAGGGCTGGGATCCCATTCGGCGGCCAATTGAGGCAGAGCGAAGGGAGTCTTCGAAGTTTTCATCTCAAGTCTCCTGTCTCGAAAGATGGCAACCAACCTTCAGGGGCTTGCTCTGGGTCGGGCAATTCCCTCTGGCCTGGTCTGATGGAGATACGCTGTGGATGCCGCCGCGGATGCCTGAGGGAAGAGATTTTCGTGGTCAAATAGCCATGAAATGCCTCCTCGAACTGATACATTTACGCTGAACACTGCTGAACATCACTGTTCAACTATGCAGCGATAGCATTCTGTTTGTTTCCAACCAGAATGGCGGTATCCCGCAAAGCTTTGAGTAGAATACCCAAAGCGCAGTTTCCGTGTCGTCTTACTACCAATTTTCTGCTTTGCTTTGGCTACCATGTTGGCAGACTCGAAAGTAAACAGAAAGATCAACTGGTAGTAATCCGTACTGAACATATTATACATTATTTTCAGTATAGTTGAGCTTATTATTGACTAGAGTCATGCTCCCCTCTCCCTCTGGGAGAAGGTCCGGGCTATCTTAAAAGCGTGTCCAACGGCTCCAGTGGGGGCCAGCATTCGGTCGGTAGTGTCGTTATCCATCCATGCGATTCTGGGCGTGAACTTACACATTGCTCTGCCGGAGGCCAGCCTACAGAGCTACGCCACCTGGATTGAGGCGCGTATCCGGGAGGGGCAGGGCGCTCAAGTGGTCACCTGCAACCCGGAAATGATCATGCAGGCGCAGCGGGATCTGGCCTTTGCCCAGGTGCTGCAAGCAGCAGAGCTGGTGATCCCCGACGGCATTGGGGTGGTGTGGGCCCTGCGGCGGCAGGGGATCCGCGTCCAGCGGGTGCCGGGGATCGAGCTGGCAGAAACCCTGATCCCGTTGGCGGCAGAACGGGGGTGGCGCTTGGCCCTGGTGGGGGGAAGGCCGGAAGTCAACCGGGCAGCAATTCGATATTGGCAAGCCCAGTGTCCTGCTTTGGCCCTCTGGGGCTACCACGGCTACTTCTCTAGCGAGGAAGAAAAAGAGCTTCTGCAAGCTCTCCAGGAATTTCGACCGCAACTGGTGTGGGTGGGGCTGGGATCCCCGCGGCAGGAGCTGTGGATCCAAAAGTGGCGTCCCCTTTTGCCCCAAGCCATCTGGATGGGGGTGGGGGGCAGCTTGGACATTTGGGCCGGCCAAAAACGGCGAGCGCCCCGTTGGTGGCGTGACCATCACCTGGAATGGTTGTATCGTCTCTATCAGGAACCCTGGCGCTGGCGACGCATGTTAGCTCTGCCCAGCTTTGTCTGGCGAGTGCTGTGGGATCCCCCTTCTCGTTTGCGCTCCTAGTCTGCCGGCGCTCCCTCGTTCTTCTCTCTGTAGGCGCTTGCCATGATGATCGGTCAGCACATCGGCTATCCTCCTCGCTTACACCGTTGGGCCGGTACGGCTCCGACTCCTCATCTCCCTGCCCCGGCCAATCCAGAGGCCACCCTGGGCTTTTACAGCAGCACCCAATCCGGATCCCTGGAAACCCCGGCCAGCATGGTGTCCTTGCGGGGCGTGAGCAAAGTCTTTCCCAACGGCAACTTAATTTTTCAGGATGTGAACTTGGAGGTGCGCCGCGGCGAGTTTGTGTTCGTAACTGGGGTCTCCGGGGCGGGCAAGTCCACCCTGCTGCGGCTACTCTACGGGGCGGAACAGGCCACCGAGGGCACGGTCATCGTCGATCAAGTCTGTCTCTTTTCTTCTGAAGGGCGGCGGCGACCCTACCGCATCCCACCGCGTCCGCTGGCCATGTTGCGGCGGCGCTTGGGGGTGGTTTTCCAAGATTATCGCCTTCTGGCCAACCGCACCCTGGCAGAAAATGTGGCCTTCGTGCTGCGCGCCCAAGGGCTGTCCCCCGCAGAAATCCGCCGTCGCATCGGGCCGACCCTAAAGATGGTGGGGCTGACCGAAAAGCGAGATCACTTTCCCCATGAGCTTTCGGGGGGGGAACAGCAGCGCCTTAGCCTGGCCCGGGCCATTGTCAACATGCCGGTGCTGCTGCTGGCGGACGAGCCAACAGGAAACCTAGATCCGGAAAACTCGCTCTTGGTTCTCCAGATTTTGGAGCGGCTCAATTCCTTTGGGGTGACCGTCATCATGACCAGCCATGACCCCTATCTGGTGGAGCGGGCCGGCCACCGGGTGGTGCGCATGGAGGGAGGGCGCCTGTATGATCTGCGCTGAGGGCTGCCGGGATCCCTACTTTGCTCTTCACAAGCTTTTTGAGATCCCGGAGAGCAGCTTTGCCGGTTGCATCAGCAGACCGTAGGCCCTAAGCCAGCCGCATCAGCACAACAGCGGCACCGCCCGCGGCGACTTGTCAAGCCAGCCCGACCAGTTACATCAGCGGGTCGTGGGCCTTACTCGCGCAGACCCTCAGGTTGGGTTTCCAGAAGCTCCTCCCCTAGCTGATGAGCGGCAGCCACCATATTTTTCAGTGCGGGGATCACCTCCTCCCAGCGGCGGGTCTTGAGGCCACAATCGGGATTAACCCAAGTTTGCTCCACAGGCAAGTGGGCCAGTCCTGTGCGCAGCTGCTGCAGGATTTGCTCAACGCTCGGCACCGCAGGGCTGTGGACATCGTAAACGCCGTTGCCCACCTGGTGACGATACCCAGCCTGGGCAATTTGCAGCAGGGTTTTGTTGTTGCTGCGGCTGTTTTCAATGGAAAGCACGTCGGCATCCAGCCGCTCAATGTGCTCGATGATGTCCCCAAACTCTGAGTAGCACATGTGGGTGTGAATCTGGGTTTCCGGCTTGGCCCCGCCGGTAGCTAGGCGAAAGGCATCCACTGCCCAGCTGAGGTATTCTGGCCAGCGTTCTTTTTTCAGAGGTAGCCCCTCCCGCAGTGCCGGCTCATCCACTTGCACCATCACCGCTCCAGCCGCTTCCAGATCTGCCACTTCGGCTCTCAAGGCCAGGGCAATCTGCAAAGCCTGCTCCCGCCGGGGAATATCAACACGGGGAAAGGACCAGTTGAGCATAGTCACTGGCCCCGTGAGCATGCCTTTCACCGGCTTTTGGGTGTGGGACTGGGCTACTTGGAATTCCCGCACTGTCATGGGTTGGGGGCGAACCACGTCGCCGTAGAGAATGGGAGGGCGCACGCAGCGGCTGCCGTAACTCTGCACCCAGCCGTGTTCAGTGAAGGCAAAGCCTTCCAGCTTCTGGGCAAAGTACTCCACCATGTCGGTGCGCTCAAATTCCCCATGCACCAACACATCCAGGCCAATCTCTTCTTGAATGCGGATGCACTTGGCAATCTCAGCGTCAATGGCTGCTTCGTACTCCGCCTGCGAAACCTCCCCTCTTTTGTACTTAGCTCGCCACTGCCGCACCTCTGGAGTTTGGGGGAAGGAGCCAATGGTGGTGGTGGGCAAAGGTGGTAGCTGAACCTGCCGACTTAGGCGCTGCTCGTAGGGCAGGAATCGCTCGAAGTCCTGGGGCTTGAGGTTGGCCAAAGCCTGGCGCACTTGGGGGTTGGGGGGGCTAAACTGCGCAAAGCTCTGCCATTGCTGCTGGATTTCCGCCTGCTGGGCAGCAGTGTCTTCGCCGTTGAGGGCTCGCGCCAGGAGAGCTACTTCGGCCAGCTTCTGTTCGGCAAAGCTGAGGACATTTCTGAGGGGTTCCGGCAACTGGGCTTCCAGAGCAGCGTCGTGGGGCACAAATTGCAACGAAGCGGAAGGCTGCACCCGTAGGTTGGGAGCTACCCCCTGCAGCTCCCGCAGGCTGGCCAAGACGGTCTCAGGCTGAACCTTCCAGACATTCCGAGCGTCCACTACGCCAGCACCTAGGATCCGGTCAGCCGGAAAGCCATAGGTTCTTACCAGATCCAGGGTGTGGCCACGGGTAAAGTCAAGGCTAATGCCGGCCACCGGCAGTTGCACCACCCAGGGGTAAGTCTCCCCCAGGTCATCGAAGTAGGTGACCAAGTGGACAGGGATCCCGGCGGTTGCCAACTGGCGGTAGCTCATTTCCACAGCTTCCCGCAGGCCACTTCCCTGGCTGGTAACCAAAATGGGATCGTGAATCTGGACTTCTGGGATCCCCAGCTGTTTTAACTCCTGGAGGAGATCCCGGTACAGAGGAAGGAGCTTTTCCAAGTCCGCCCGCAGATCCCCAGATCGCTGGCTAAGGCAGAGCAAAGTCACTGGACTGAGGACAACGGGGCTGGTGCGCTCCCCTAGGATCCCTTGGGCCCGCCGAACTCTTTCCAAAAAATCCCCAAAGTTAGGACTGGGATCGGCTTCCGGCTCAATTTCGGGTACCAAGTAGTGGTAGTTGGTGTCAAACCACTTGGTCATTTCCAAAGCCGGCAGGCCCTCCCGCCCCCGCGCCATGGCAAAGTAGCGGTCTAAACCCGACAGATCTCGGAACCGAGAGGGGATCAGCCCCAGCCAGGTGGCCCAGTCCAGTACATGGTCGTAGAGAGTCTGATCCCCTACCGCAATGTGATCAATCCCAGCTTGTAGCTGAGTCTGCCAGGCTTGAGTCTCCAAATCCCAAAAGGTAGCCAGCAGAGCCTCTGACCCTAGGGCACCACTCCAAAAGCCTTCCAAAGCTTTTTTGAGCTCGCGGCGCTTGCCCATGCGGGCATACCCCAATGTCATGGTTTGTGCAGTCATGTTGTGTGCCATCCCAAATACTGAGTTTTCTAATTTTCCTGCGTTCAATTCGCCCTCAACTGGGATCCCGCCCGCCAAGGAAGAAACCGGCTGTTCCTCTCTTGCCTCTGGAACCCCAACAAAACACTGCCTTTTGCGCAAAAAAGATACTCAACGCAGCCAGCGATCGCAGTGGCTACTTGCCAGCCACCAATTGAAGTCAGGAAGCCTGACATCTCACTCTTTCCTTCGCGTAGGCGGGCTGTAGATCTTGATAGATCTTGATAGATCTTGGTGCAACAGCACCCAAAATTTACTCTCTCCCGGCCAACTGGCTCAGAGTCTTGCTTGGGTTCTTGGACTTATTTCTACTGCTGAGGAGTACCGAAAGCTTGTGGGAGCAACGCCGGGAAAATGCTCAGGATAACGAAAGCAGAAACGAGCTAAAGCCAAGACAGTTACCATCTGTACCTCGCAGATGTTGTGAAGTTTAGAAAAACCATCGGCGGGCATTCTGACTGACACGGTTTTGGGGGACAAGACCTGGATCGGCAGCGAATGACTCTAGAGATTTGCTGCAGGACTTCTCCTAAACCGGATCACAGCTGCGGGACAGCGGCAGATTCTCACTGCTCTTTCCCCGTTTCCTCTGGCGGCTGATCCCCGTCAGAACCGATAGCTGAGCTACATCGTATCACGGAGTTCAGAGACGGGAGTAGAGTGCTTCAATCATCACCAAGCCAGCAGCCTTTGGAGCTACCAGACCTCACCTTTCACCCAGCGGTCTTGCAGGAAGTCATCGGAATCCTCTAAGCATCCTCCCCCCCTGCATTGCTCTCAAGATAAGGCAGTGGTAGCTTAGCTGCCATAAGTCTTGTCCAGGAGGCAAGGGGGTTTGCTCCTTTTTGCTTTGCTGAAAAAGCGACAGATCGGGGTTTCTATGGCATCAAGCTTAAAAGTAACTGTGTGGTCTGTGGGCCTCTTCTTGCTGAGCCAGATGTGGGCTGGATGCGCTCAGAATGCTGCTGAGCGGACAGCTTTCGATCCAAAGCTAGCAGGATCCAGCGATCAAATCGTGCTGGCCATTGGAGGGGAAAGGGAAGAAGGATTTGATCCCACCCTGGGCTGGGGACGTTACGGTTCGCCTTTGTTCCAAAGCACTCTGCTGCGGCGGGACGAGAACCTTGAGATTGTAAACGACCTGGCGACTGGCTACACTGTCAGCCAAGATGGCCTAACCTGGACGGTAACCCTACGAAAGGATGCAGTCTTCTCCGATGGAAAACCTGTCACAGCAGCGGACGTGGCTTACACCTTTAACCAAGCAGCTCGGAGTGGTGGTCTGGTCGACCTAACCGCCCTAAAGGAAGCAGTAGCTATCGACACTCATACGGTGGAGCTGCGGCTGCAAAAACCCCAAAGTACTTTTGTCAACCGCCTCATCACCTTGGGTATCGTGCCTCAACATGCCCACGGGCCTGATTATGCTCGCAAACCCATTGGCTCTGGCCCCTACCGACTGGTGCAGTGGGATGAGGGGCAACAACTGATTGTGGAGGCAAATCCCTTATATTACGGCCAGACTCCTGGCATTCGGCGGCTGGTTTTCCTTTTCCTGGAGGAGGATGCAGCCTTTGCAGCAGCCCGAGCCGGACAGGTACACGTGGTTAGCGTGCCTCAGTCTTTGGCTAAGCAAACTGTTAAGGGCATGAAGCTTCACGCCATTCCCAGTGTGGATAACCGAGGGCTGATGTTCCCCTTTCCCCCTAAAACCGGTGCGACAACCCCAAAGGGATACCCCATCGGCAACGATGTGACTTCTGACTTGGCGATTCGCAAGGCGGTCAACTTCGCCATTGACCGACAGGCGCTGGTGGATGGAGTCCTAGAAGGCTACGGATCCCCTGCCTATGGCCCAGTCAGCGGTTTGCCCTGGGAAGAGCCGACCGCCAAGATTGAGGACAACAATCCAGACCTGGCCCGTCAGATTCTAGCTGAGGGAGGCTGGAGCGATAAAGATGGGGATGGGGTAGTGGAAAAAAACGGGCTGCGGGCTGAGTTCACCGTGCTCTACCCGGCCAACGACAGTATTCGCCAAGCCCTGGCCCTAGCTGTTGCAGAAATGCTGCGGCCTGTGGGCATCCGAGTCAATGTCGAGGGCAAAAGTTGGGATGACATCACTCCGCTCATGCACAGCAACGTGGTGCTGTTTGGCTGGGGCAGCCATGACCCAACTGAGGTGTACAACCTCTACCACAGCAAAGCGGCCCAGGGGGGATTTTTCAATGCCGGCTACTATGCCAACCCGTTTGTGGATCGAATGCTGGATCTGGCTATGGAGGCCCCCTCTGAAGCTGAAGCTATCCCCTTCTGGCGGGCAGCCCAGTGGGATGGAAAGCAAGGCTTTACTGCCAAAGGAGATGCAGCCTGGGCTTGGTTGGTAAACCTGGATCATACCTACTTTGTCCACGAGTGCTTGGATATAGGCCAGCCGCAGGTACAGCCTCATGGCCATGGTTGGCCAATCACAGCCAACATCACCCGTTGGAAATGGACGTGCAACTGAGGTCAGTTCTGCTGTTTCTGGCTTATAAGCTGACTCGGCTGGGGTTGCTGCTGGCGGCTGTGGCAGTCCTGACGTTTGCCCTGCTCAGCTTCTCCCCTGTTGATCCCGTACAAGCCTATGTAGGGGCCGACATGCTGCAGATCAGCCCAGCCCAACGAGACCTGATTGCCCAGCGTTGGGGGCTGGATCAGCCCATGCTGCTTCGCTTTGGGAACTGGCTTGGGCAGATGGTTCAAGGCAACTGGGGCACCTCAATGGTGTTCAATCAGCCAGTGGTGCAGGTCATTCAACAGCGGTTTGAGCTATCGCTGCCCTTACTGGCAATTGCCTGGCTGCTTTCCGGTTTCCTGGGAGTGGGGTTGGGGGTTTTGGCCGCAGCGTTTCAGGGCACTTGGGTTGACCGCGGTATTCGTCTTTACGCCTACACCCTCGCCTCTTCTCCCCCTTTCTGGGTGGCGCTGCTACTCTTGATCGCGTTTTCGGTAGAGCTGGGTCTAACACCTATCTGTTGCGCCGCGCCACCTGGCGCGTTGGCGGAGGAGGTGACTTTTTGGCAGCGCTTACACCACTTGCTCTTGCCTGCTTTCACCCTAACTTTCATCGGCGTTGCCAACATCACCTTGCACACTCGTCAGAAGCTCATTGACGTGTTGCACAGCAACTATGTGCTGTTTGCTCGTGCCCAGGGGGAAAGCCTGGCTGGGATCCTGTGGTACCACGGCTTGCGGAATATCTTGCTGCCTGCGCTGACGCTGCAATTTGCCTCCTTTGGGGAACTGTTTGGTGGCTCAGTGTTAGTGGAACAGGTGTTTGCTTATCCAGGACTGGGACAAGCAACGGTACAGGCAGCTTTGCGCAGTGATGTGCCTCTGTTGGTGGGCATTGTGTTTTTCAGCGCCTTGTTTGTCTATGCCGGCAATACCCTAGCTGACCTGTCCTACCAGATTGTCAATCCACGCATTCGCCTTGGCGGGAGGATAGGATGATCCCTTTTGCATCGCCTCGTGTTGCTGCTGCTGATGCCGATGGGGGGATGAAATTCTCAGAGTCCTCTGTCAAAGGAGAGCGCAGGCGGCAGACTCTGTGGGCAATTGGACTGTGTGCTTTTTTTTTGGTGTCTATCCTCTGCAGCGCTGGGCTTATCGGCGATACCGGACTGAGCCCGAACCTAACTCAGCGGAATCAGCCTCCTTCCCTGGCCCATCCCTTCGGCACCGACTGGCTGGGGCGGGATATGCTGGCCCGATCCTTGCACGGGATGTCCCTTAGTCTGTGGGTAGGCATGCTGGCTGCCGCCGTCAGCGTGGTGATCGCCGCTGTTTTGGGTTTGGTGGGTGGCACGGTGGGAGGCTGGGTGGATGCCTCGATCTGCTGGATGATTGACCTATGTTTCAGCCTGCCTCACCTGGTGGTGCAGATCCTTATAGCTTTTGCTGTCGGCGGCGGAGTTCGGGGAGTCATTGTTGCCGTTGCCCTCACCCACTGGCCCAGCCTAGCGCGCCTGGTGCGGGCCGAGGTGTTACAGGTCAGCAGTTCTGACTATGTCCAGAGTTCTTACCGACTGGGCCGCTCTTCCCTCTGGGTTGCCCGCTACCATATGATGCCTCACATTTTGCCCCAGCTCCTAGTGGGACTTATTCTGCTGTTTCCCCACGCCATTTTGCACGAAGCAGCCCTCTCATTCATTGGGGTAGGTATTTCGCCGCACCTACCGGCCATCGGCATTATTCTGGCCGAATCCATGCGCCACCTCTCCACCGGCTACTGGTGGCTGGGGGTTATGCCTGGACTGCTGCTGCTGCTGTCGGTCAAGGCTTTTGACTGGCTGGGAGAAAACCTGCAGGCCCTTCTCAATCCGCGTACGGCTCAGGAGTAGGGAAATGTTGGTGGTCTCCGGCCTAAACATTAGGTTCAGCCGATACGAGCGGGGGCTGCGCCGCCGCTACCTTCAGGTGATTACAGATCTGGATCTGGAGGTTAAGGCAGGGGAGGTGGTGGCAGTGGTGGGGGCCAGCGGATCGGGCAAAAGTTTGCTGGCCCATGCCCTCTTGGGTCTTTTGCCAGAGAACGCTACCCTGCGCGGTACTCTCCTATTTCAGGGGCAGCCCTTGACCCCTGAGCGGTGTAGGCAACTGCGCGGCAAGGCCATTGCTCTCATCCCCCAGTCTGTGGACTACCTGGATCCCCTCATGCAAGTAGGATCCCAGGTACAGCGGGTAGCTCGGCTCAGCGGTGCCTCCCAAGGCGAGGCCCGTAGAGCAGTGAGCCGCATCTTTGCCCGCTATAGCTTGCCGCCGGGAACAGAGGGCCTCTACCCTTTCCAGCTCTCCGGAGGCATGGCACGGCGGGTGCTGGTATCGACGGCGGCAGTTAGCAGAGCCAAGCTGGTGATAGCCGACGAGCCTACGCCAGGCTTGGACGCGGAGGTGGTGGCTGAGACCCTTGCCCATCTGCGGGAGCTGGCCCAGGAGGGCCGAGGCGTTATGTTGATTACACACGATATTCAGGCGGCGTTGTCGGTGGCAGATCGAGTGGCAGTCTTCTATGCGGGCACTACAGTCGAGTTGGCCTCGGCTCAGGATTTCGAAAGGGGAAACTTGCGCCACCCCTACACTCAAGCTCTGTGGCGATCCCTGCCCCAAAATGAGTTTGCTCCCCTGCCGGGCAACCAGCCTGACCCTGAGGCACTGCCTGCGGGTTGTTTGTTTGGGGATCGCTGCCCCTGGGCAAGTGAAATCTGTCGAGCTGAGCGTCCGCCCCTGCGGGCGGTTGGAGGAGGGTGGGTGAGGTGTATCCATGCTCAAGGGTGAGCATCTCTGGTTTCGCTATGGACGGCATCTGCCTTGGGTGGTGCAAGATCAGACCCTTCAAGTAGAACTTGGGGAAGTCGTAGGGCTGATGGCTCCCTCTGGTTTTGGCAAAACTACTCTGGCCAAGTTGCTGGCGGGCTACCTTACCCCCAGCCAAGGTCGGGTGAGTGTGACAGGGCAGCCTTTGCCTCGGCGAGGGTACTGCCCAGTGCAGCTTGTCTTTCAACATCCAGAGCAGGCCGTTAACCCCCACTGGCGCATAGCTCAGGTCTTGCGGGAAGGGCCTCCTCCCCAGCCAGAGGTTCTCCACACCTTAGGCATTTCCCCCAGTTGGCTCAACCGCTATCCCCATGAGCTAAGCGGGGGAGAATTGCAGCGGGTTGTCATCGCCCGGGTTCTCAACCCACAAACTCGCTATTTGATTGCAGATGAGATGACAGCCATGCTCGACGCCAATACCCAAGCCCTGATCTGGCAAGCTGTCTTGGCCTATGGGCGGGCACATCAGATGGGGCTTTTGGTCATCAGTCATGATCGCTTTCTCCTGGAACGGCTCTGCAGCCGCTACGTCATCATGACCAGCCATGACCCCTATCTGGTGGAGCGGGCCGGCCACCGGGTGGTGCGCATGGAGGGAGGGCGCCTGTATGATCTGCGCTGAGGGCTGCCGGGATCCCTATTTTGCTCTCCACAGGCTCTGTTGAGCTCCAGGGGGCAAGGGTCTGAGCCCATTGATTGTTGGATGGAGAACAGCATGCAATCTCTCTCCCGATTTCTCAATAAAATCCGCTATCTCCTACAGGAGACTTTTTTGGGGTTGCGGCGGGGGGGCTGGCTGAACTGGGCCGCTGTGAGCACCCTGCTGGTGTTGCTGTTCTTGGTGGGGATCGGCGTTGAGCTGTCCTGGGGCCTGGATGCCACGGTGCAGTCGCTGGGAGGACAACTGGAGATCTCCGTCTACCTGGAGCCGGAACGGCAGGGGGTGGAGCTGCAACCTCAGGTCGCCCAACTGCCTCATGTGGCCGAGGTGAAGGTCATCACCAAAGACCAGGCTTGGCGCAACCTTTTGCTGGAAATGGGGATCCAAGACGAGGCGGCCATGGAAACCCAGTTGGGGGAGAACCCCTTGGTGGATGCTCTGCGGGTTAAGGCGGATTCCACCGAAGCCTTGGGGGAAGTGGCGGAGCAGATTCGCCAACTGGAAGGGGTGGATGAGGTGTACTACGGCGACCGCATTGTGGAGCAACTGGCCCAGCTCCAGGACATGCTACGGCTGGGATCCCTGACCATTACCGGCGTGTTGGCCCTGACAGCGGTGGCGGTCATCACCACCACCATTCGCCTCATCGTCATGGCGCGGCGGCGGGAGATCGAGGTGATGCAATTGGTGGGGGCGACGGCAGCCTGGATTTACTTGCCCTTTATTTTGCAAGGGTGCCTGTTTGGGGTGATCAGCGCAGTGGGAGCTTGGGGATTGATCTTGGGATCCCAGCAGTTGCTGCAGGAGCTGCTGGAGCAGTTGATTGCCTTGCCCTTCCTCAAGGTGATGCAGGCAGATCGCAGCCAACTGGAGTTTTGGCTCTTGCCGTCGATGTTGTTGGGGATGGGGGTTTTTCTGGGCACCACCAGCAGCTTGATCGCGGTGCGCAAGTCGGCAGGGCGATGAGCTGGAGGCGATGCTGAGGAAAGCCCTGGATATTCCAATCTGAGGATCGCCATAGGATAAGATGATGGACTCTACTTCCCTGGCTTTCCAAGATCTGGCCGCCATGAACCCATTGCCTCCTCCCGCCCACCCCTACCAGTTCCGCGCTTTGGGCCTGATTAAGGGATCCCTGAAATCGATCCCCAAGACTTATGCGCAGGCAACCTTGGTTGCCTCTGACGGAGCAGAATATCCGGCTACCCCCGGACGCGCCGAGCTTCTCGGCCCCTTCGAGCACTGCATCAAGAGCGGCCATACCTACTGGTACTACGTGCAGCCGCAGCCGCGTTCAGGGGGGGCTTTGGGCTTGAGCATCATCCGCATCCTGGCCCTGCCGGAAGAGGAGCAAGACCCAGAGTGGGAAGAAGAACCGTTTTTGCCTGCCCCTGAGGACACAGAGGAAGGCTTTAACATCCGCGGCATTGTCGAGCCCCACGATGGCTTTGTTGAGGTGACTGTGCGGCGCAAGCCCCAGGGAACCAAGCAATTTGCTCCTCTGCAATTGCGCTTGGAAGGGTTCTTGCCCGGAGCTGTGGCGGGCGAGTTTTGGGATCTGTTGGCAGAGCGAGAGGGCAACAAACTGCTGTTGGTGGATGGTACCCGCCTGTTGACCGCAGTAGCCTAGCTGTCTAGATTGGCCCTGCTTGAGAACCTTAAAATAAACCAAAGAGCTTCCCAACCGATGGTGTCTGCTGGCTTGTCCCAACGGGTCGCCCATCTATCCCCTTCCCCCACGTTGTCCATTTCGGCTCTGGCTAAAGCCATGCAGGCAGAGGGGCTGGATGTGTGTAGCTTGAGCGCGGGCGAGCCGGATTTCGATACGCCTGACCACATTCGGGCCGCGGCCATCCGTGCTCTGGAAGAGGGCAAAACCCGTTACGGCCCCACCGCTGGGATCCCCGCCCTTCGCCAAGCAGTGGCCGATAAGCTGCGGCAGGAAAACGGCCTGGAGTTCAGCCACGACCAAATCCTGATCAGCAACGGCGGCAAGCAAACCCTGTTTAACCTGGCCATGGTGCTGCTGGATCCCGGCGATGAAGTGATCCTGCCTGTTCCCTACTGGGTCAGCTACCCCGAAATTGCGGCTTTGGCAGGGGCAAAGGTTGTGCGGGTGCAGACGGAAGAGGCCCAGGGGTTCAAGCTCACCGCCGCCCAACTGCGACAGGCCCTCACCCCCCGCAGCAAGCTGCTGATTCTCAACTCACCGGCCAACCCTACCGGAGCCGTTTACCACCGGCACGAGCTGGCAGCTCTGGCAGAGGTGATCCTCTCGGCTCCCAACCTGTACGTGATCTGCGACGAGATCTACGAAAAGCTGGTCTACGGACAAGCCCGCCACATCAGCCTGGGATCCCTTTGCCCTGACTTGATGCCGCGCCTGATTCTCAGCAGTGGCTTCGCCAAAGCTTACGCCATGACCGGCTGGCGGGTGGGCTACTTGGCCGGGCCCAAGCCCATCATTGAGGCGGCCATCAACCTGCAAAGCCACAGCACCTCCAATGTCTGCACCTTCGCCCAGTACGGTGCTCTGGAAGCCCTGACCAGCCCCCTATCGGCAGCGGCTGTGGAAAAAATGCGCCAAGAATTCTGGCAGCGGCGAGATCTGATGCTGGACGGGATCCGCACCTTGCCGGGGGTGACTTGCCCGGAGCCGGAGGGCGCATTTTATGTGTTTGTCAACATCGGCCAAACCGGGTTAAGTTCGGTGGAGTTTTGCCGGCAGCTGCTCAAGGAACACCACGTGGCTGCTGTGCCGGGGGTAGCCTTTGGGGCAGATTCCTACATTCGCCTTTCCTACGCTGCCGACCGCACCACCCTCGAAAAAGGGCTGCAGCGGCTGCACCGGTTTGTGTCTTCCCTCTGAGAATTCAATCCGAGGATCGAAAAGAACTGAGGAAGCTCAGCTCCCAGCGGCTGGATCCCTGTAGGCCATTCCCAGCGGCGAGGTCCCTATCTGAAGTGTGAACACCATTGCTTAACCCTAGCTATAGTGTTAGGGGATGGGCTACGAGGGGATAACTCATGTCTGGCAGAACGGCGCTTGTCATCACCGTTGCCTGTTTGAGTGGGGGATCCGGAAAGACCACAGCCGCCCTCAACTTGGCCATCATGCTGGCCGAGCATGGCAAGACGCTGGCTGTTGACTTTGACCCACAGGGCAACCTGAGCCAGTGGATGGGCTGGACGGATCTGTCGGAGTCGGCCACCATTGCCGAGACGATTTTGCCGGGGGCGGATCGGGTTCACATTCGGGAGATTATCCGTCCGCCGTTGAATGAGGATCGCCAGGAGCGGCTGTGGTTGGCCCCCAGCGATTACAGTCTCTCGCGGGCCATGGATGCGATCGTGATGGAGCCGGGGCGGGAGCTGTTTTTGAAGCGGGCTTTGCGACCGATTTTGCCGGAGTATGACTTTTTGGTCATCGACAGCCCCCCCTCGAAAGGGTTGCTCACCTACAACAGCATTCTCAGCGCCGATCTGCTGGTGGTGCCGACGGAATGTACCCAAAAGGGGGTGATGGGGGCCCTAAGTACCCTGGTGCTGTTGAAAGAATTGGAAGAGCTGGATTTTCATGTGCCCAAGTTTTTGGGGGTGCTCCCCACACGGGAACAATGGGTGGGCAACAACCGCACCAAAATGTCGCGGGCCGCGGTGGAAGCCTTGGCGGAAATGATGCAAGGGATCCCCATTTTCACGCCGGTGCGGCAAAGTACAGTGGTGCAGCAAACCAACAGCATGGGCTGGTCGTTGGCGGAGGCAGGGGAAGATCTCCTGGCCCAACCTTATCGCGAGATCCTCAAGGCTGTGCTGGAGGCCCGCTAACATGGCTACTGCCAAGAAGCCTCCCAAAAAAAAATTGCCCACCGGCCCCACCAAGGCAGATCTGCTCTCGCGCATGGGGGTGAATAAGCAGCCAGAGCCGATGGAACCTGCACCTACGGCTGCCGATGGCGTTGAGGCTCCGCACCGTCCAGAGGACAACAGGGGGACGGATTCCCTGGATCTGCCTCACCCTGCGGCATTAGATGTTGAGCCCGATCCATCTGCCGCCGCCTCGTCCCCTCTGTGCCAGGTTGCCACAACCCCACCAGAGGCAGGACGGATGCCTCTCCTGGCCAGTGTGCTCTCCCCACCTGAAGCTCTTTCTCAGGATAGGGATCTTGGTGCCGATCCCTTGTCCAGCTTGTTGCCCGCTCCGGTCGAGGTGGAAAGGGTTGTCTCCCCACCCCAGGTCAGTCTGGCCAAATGGGCCAATACTTCGCTGCCAACTGAAAAGCCAGCCGAGCTTTTGCCCCCTGCTACTGCTTGCACCGACAATGGGGTTCGCCGCAATGGCACCCCCAATGGGCAGGGTGCCCAGTCGGATCCCCGCGAGGCTCTGGATGCACAACTGGGCCTGCAAAAGCTTACCCTCAAATGGTCTGCCGAGAGGGTGGAAAAGCTGGGATCCCTGGAAAGCGCCACCGGGCTACCGGGCGAGATTTTGCTGGAAGTCCTGCTGGATCATTGGGAACAATTGCCCAAGCCCTTGCAGCAAGATTGCCTCCTGCAAGCCCACCGCATTCGCGTCGAGCGGCTGGTGATCAGCCAAAACTTCACCATTGCCACGATTGAGCAACTGCTCTTCACGTCAGCGTTGCGCAACAACAACGAGCAGCATCTGCTTTGAGTTCTGGCCGGTTGGCCTGGGAAATTCCCCCTCAAGATCTCCGCCAGTATGCCAGACAACAGGGATCCCTGTTCCTGTGCTAGGGTCAAAATGGTTCTGTTGGCTTTTCGCGCTTTTCGGCCTGTGCTCTCTCCCCCTCGCTACCTGGCGGCAACCCAAGCCCATTATCATCAAGTGCATTATTCACCCTACTTCTCACTTTTGTTTTTCTATCTTCTCCCTATTTCTCCCATCGTTTAGGGGACAGCATTGCAACGTCATCTTCTTTAAAACGACCAGGTTGTAGTGGAGCGGCAACAGTTGATGAAAGAACTTGATTTGGCCAAAGCTGTAGAGCAACGGCGCACCTTTGCCATTATTTCCCATCCCGATGCGGGGAAGACCACCCTCACCGAAAAGCTGCTGTTGTACGGGGGGGCCATTCAAGAAGCGGGAGCTGTGAAGGCCCGTCGGGCGCAAAAGCGGGCCACTTCCGACTGGATGGAACTGGAAAAGCAGCGGGGTATTTCCATCACCTCTACCGTCCTGCAATTTGATTACCGCAACATTCGTCTCAATCTGCTGGATACTCCCGGCCACCAGGACTTCAGCGAAGACACCTATCGCACCCTGGCAGCGGCTGACAATGCCGTGATGCTGGAAGATGCCGGCAAAGGGTTGGAAACCCAGACCCGCAAGCTGTTTGAAGTGTGTCAGATGCGGGGGCTGCCGATTTTTACCTTTATCAACAAGATGGATCGCCCAAGTCGGGATCCCTTGGAGCTGATGGATGAAATTGAGACGGAACTGGGCCTCAAGCCCTATCCTGTCAACTGGCCGATTGGCTCAGGCGAGCGGTTTACTGCCCTATTTGACCGTCGGACTCAGGAGTTTCATTTCTTTGAGCGGGTATCTGGGGGGCGGCTAAAAGTTCAAGATACCGTCATTAAACTTGGGGATCCGCAAATTGAGGAGTTGATCGACAAGGACTTGTATTACCAATTCAAGGAAGAGCTGGAACTGCTGGATGGTCTCATGCCCACCTTGGATCTAAAACAGGTGCATTCTGGCAAACAAACCCCGGTCTTTTTCGGCAGTGCCATGACCAATTTTGGGGTGGAGCTTTTCCTCAATGCATTTTTGGAGTATTCCTTACCGCCAATGCCTCACGAGAGCACTGCCGGACTGATCCCGCCCGAACATCCTGAGTTTACGGGCTTCGTCTTTAAACTGCAGGCCAACATGGATCCCCGCCATCGGGATCGCGTTGCTTTTGTGCGCATCTGTTCCGGCAAGTTTGAGAAGGATATGGTGGTCAACCATGCCCGACTCAATCGTCCCATTCGCCTATCTTATCCCCAGAAGTTGTTTGCTCAAGAGCGCATCTCCATCGATGAAGCTTACCCTGGGGATGTGATCGGCCTGAATAATCCCGGCATCTTCACCATTGGGGATACCATCTACACCGGCCCGAAGCTGCGCTACGCCGGGATCCCTAGCTTTTCTCCTGAGCTGTTTGCCTACTTGAAGAATCCCAATCCTTCCAAATTTAAGCAGTTCCAGAAAGGGGTAGCGGAACTGCGGGAAGAAGGGGCTGTACAAATCATGTACTCTATCGACGATTCCAAACGGGATCCGATTGTGGCAGCGGTGGGCCAGTTGCAGTTTGAGGTTTTGCAGTATCGCCTTGAAAGTGAATACAACGTCGAAACCCGACTGGAGATGTTGCCCTACACACTGGCTCGCTGGGTCGAGAATGGCTGGAAGGCGCTGGAGAACATCCCCAGCTTGTTTAACACCCTAGTTGTTAAAGACATTCAAGACAGGCCCGTTCTTCTGTTTAAGAACGAGTGGACTTTACAGCAATTTGCTGCCAGCAACCCCAAAATCAAGCTCAGCAAAATTGCCCCTATCTCGGATCTCGGCCCAGAATTGGGTGACGGCCAATAGATCAACCTAAGAGAATCCGTCTCAAAGAGCCTTAGGTTCTGACATTCAGTCGAGATGCCATTGGTCTCCACATCAGCGGTGTTGATAGGTGTTGATATCTTCGGATTTCTGAGCAAACCCCTCACACAGATCGCAGCAATTCCCCCATCTTTTTCCTGCATCGTCCAGGGACAGAGGGAGTGAACCATGCCTTTCTTCTCCAACCTGGGATCCGATTCTCCCCACTTTGGCGCTGCCCTCAGTGCTTGTGCGCCACTTTGCGAACGCTCCTTGTGGGGACTGGATCCGCAAGCCGTTTTTTTGAATCACGGCTCCTACGGCGCGACCCCGAAAAAGGTGTTGCAGGCCCAGAGTGTATGGCGGGAACGCCTTGAGGCTCAGCCGGTGCAGTTTATGGGAGAGGAACTTCCTCGAGCCTTGCGGGCGGCGGCAGCAGAACTGGCCCATTTCGTCGGGGCCGAACCCGAAAATTTGGTGTTTGTGGAAAATGCCACCAGCGGGGTCAATGCCGTTTTGCGCTCGCTGCGGTTCCGGCCAGAGGATCAGATCGCCTGCACCAATCACGGTTACGGGGCCGTTCGTCAGGCATTGCAGTACATCTGTGCCCAGTGGGGAGCCATCCCAGTTGAGGCGCAGATCCCTTTCCCCATTGCGGGGCCAGAGCAGGTTATCGCGGCCTTCGAGGCCATCCTCACTCCCCAAACTCGCCTGGCGGTGTTGGATCACCTCACCTCGCCTACGGCTCTGATCTACCCCCTGCCTGAGCTGATCGGCCTCTGTCGGGAGCGCGGGATCCCGGTTTTGGTGGATGGCGCCCATGCCCCTGGGGTTCTCCCCTTGGAGTTGGAAAGGCTGGGGGCCGATTGGTACACCGGCAATGCCCACAAGTGGCTGTTTGCCCCGAAAGGCTGTGCCTTTTTGTGGGTGGCCCCCTATCGACAGGCCCAAACTCATCCTACGGTGATCTCCCACGGCTATGGGCAAGGGTTCACAGCGGAGTTCGACTGGGTGGGCACACGGGATCCCAGCGCTTGGTTGGCCATTTCAGCAGCCCTGGCGTTTATCCAAGGGGTGGGACTGGACAACATCCGTCAGCACAACCACACTCTGCTGCTGCAGGCGCGGCAGTTGCTCTTGGAGGCTCTTGAGGGGATCCCGCCCGCCCCCGAAAAGATGTTGGGCTTTATGGCCACCCTACCCTTGCCGCCATTTTGGCAGCAGTGGATCCCTGAGCTTCCTCTTGAGGAGCGCGCCCGTCGGCTTCACGATTACCTCTGGTACAAGTACCGCATTGAGGTTCCGATCATCCCCTTCGCCGGGCAGCTTTGGGTACGCATCTCGGCCCAGGTCTACAACCGTTTGGCAGAGTACGAACAGTTGGCGCTGGCCTTGCAGCATCTGCCCTGAGGTTTTGTCGGTTGAGCCGCTTTCACGACATTGCAAGTATAGTTGCTTCGCACACCAGTAAAACGATTCCAGATCTATGGTCAATTCAGTTGAGGATGAGATGACGTTACAGGTAGGATGGCATGCCAGTAGACCTCAGAAAGAAGCCTTGACCTGAGAGAGAGTCGTAGGGCATGTCCAGGAAGGGAGCAGACCCACAGACGTACAAAGCCGGTCATACAGCGGAAGGGAAGGGTATGGGAGTCGGTAAAAGCAGCGCGGAACGCTTGGGGAGCGTCTCAATCTAGTTTGAAGCGACCGCAGTGCTTTCAAGAGGGCAAGGATGCATGCAGATGGAGGAACTTCTGTTGATGAAGTGACAAGGCCTGCTTTTGCGAGTCGGACTATTCTACTGGCCAGTGTCTCATTGCTATTTGAATTGACTATCTGAAAAAGTCAGAAAACGTATCCCGCAGATCCGAAAGCCGATCGTTGAAGCAGGTAAGCCGATCCCCTACAGAGTTCACCAGCGTCAGATCTGCCCGACCGGTTGCCCCTTCGGATCCCAGTAGAGGAACGCTCATGCGGCTGGGATCCGTGGGATTCTGGGAAACGCGGATGACGGCTCGATCGCGGTTCAATTGATAAGCCTCGGCCACATAGCGGATGGGCTCGCTCAAGGTGGGATCCACCGGCAGCCCTGGGGCCGGCAGGAGATCCACCAGCTCGGTGAACGTGCCACTCCGCAGGCCCACCACGGCAGCAGCTCCCAACTGGTTACAAATGGCAATGAGAACCGGCTCTTGGGCAGTGGCGGTGAGGTTGGCCAAGGTAACCGTGACCGTGGCGCGGCTGGCTGCCGGCGGGTAGGTGACCTCAAAGGTGCGGGCAAAGGCATTGCCCAGCTCGTCGCGGGCGCGAAAGCGAAGCTGCCCGGTGTAGGGCAGGATGGAAGAAAAGTAGATGCCAAAGCGGTCGCTGGGACTCCGTCCGGGGATATTGGCCTGTCCGGGGACATAGGCAAGGGCAGCCCGGCTTTGCCACTGATTGGGCGGGGTGTAGGGCAGCAGCGGGCCACTGGTGAAGTTGGGGGGTTCTTTGGGGGGCAGATCCGGCTGGCCATCTCTGTTCAGATCCAGCCCATTGCCCAAGAAGGCCACCGAGCGCTGTAAGAGAATAGGACGGTTTTGGTTATCCAAAAGGGGATTCCGCCTTTCTGCCAGCCCGGCATTGTCCACATAGACATTAAGGGGGCGATTTAGGATTTGGTTATCCCGCTGCCGCCGCATGTTGAACTGTAGGTAGGGCCCCACTGCGCCCGCTGCCGGGGATCCCCCTGTAATTTCAAAATCATCTGCCCGCAGAAAGACATTTTCCAGTGGGCCCAGGGGAGTTGTTCCCTCGCCGCAACCGACCAAGCTGAGCGCCAAGAGCGCCAAAGTTATATAAGCTACAGCAGGGCAACCTTTTGCGGTGGGGGAATCCGAGCCCCCACAAGTCGGCAGCAGGGGCCGGCAGGCATGCTTTGGCTTCAGCATTCATCTCCTCTCCACAACAGACACCTTGGCGAGGGTTAAACCCAACCGGACTGAGTTGAGGATGGGCGGGGATCCCTCTGCACTCATCGGATTCGCCTGAACCACTATACCGTGAGCCTCGGTTCAGCTAGAAATCGCAGGAGCCCCGCACTGTACCCGTAGGGTCAGTGCCGGGAGGAATGCGCTTTGATGAAGTACAATGAACTTATGAGCCAAGTCCTGACCGTCTCCTGTAAGCTCAAGGCGTCCCAGTCGCAAGCCGCCAAATTGGACGCGACGATGGAGGCTTTTGGCCAAGCCTTGAACTGGGTCAACCAGAACACGCCGGAGAAGATCGTCAACGCGGTCAAACTGCAATCCCTTTGCTACTACGAGATTCGAGCCCGGTTCGGCTTGTCTAGCAACTTGGCTCAACAGGTGTGCAGACGGGTGGCAGGCGCTCGCAAAGTGGCGAGACAGCGCAACCGTCCGGTTAAAGAGTTCAAGCGTAGGTTCGTTACCTACGACGCACGTATCTTTTCATTCCGCGAGAAAGACTGGACGGTGTCGCTGACCACGGTGGAAGGGAGAGAACGCTTTGAGCTAGCCATTGGTAACTACCAGAGGGGAATGCTGGCTGGCTCTAACCCCAAATCGGCCACCCTAGTCCAGCGGAAGGACGGCGCCTACTACATCCAGATTTGCGTAGAGAAAAAACCACCCAAGCAACAAGATACCGACAAGGTGATCGGGGTGGACTTTGGAAGGACAGATATTGCCCATACGTCAGAGGGGGACAACTGGAATGGACAGCAGTTGAACAAAGTCCGAGACCACTACTCCCGGTTGAGGGCGGTACTCCAACGCAAAGCCAGTAAGGGCACACGCAGTTCGCGGCGCAGATGCAGAGAACTGTTGCAACGGCTGTCTGGCAAGGAGAGACGCTTTCAGGCGTGGGTCAATCATCGCATCTCCAAAGCTATTGTCTCTAGGGCAAAGGCGACAAACAGCGCTATTGCTCTGGAAGACTTGACAGGGATTCGGGAAAGGGTCAATCAACAACCCCGCAGCAAAGCCGAAAGGCGTAGGACCAACAGTTGGGCGTTCTACCAACTACGCCAGTTTCTGGAATACAAGGCGAGGGTTGCAGGGGTTTCTCTGATTCTTGTGCCGCCCGCCTACACGTCGCAGACCTGCCACAAGTGTTTGCATATCCATCCCGATCCTGCGCAATCCTACCGCAGTGGCAAGTCGTTCAAGTGTGGGCACTGTGGATGGGAAGGGGATGCGGATTTGAATGGTGCGAATGTGATTGCGCTCTTGGGGGCTGTCGTAAACCAGCCTAGAGGTCCGGGCTTGTTTTGTTCTCTGGTAGAGCAGAGCAGGCTCAGGGCTACTGAAAGCCCGCTCCGTACCGCTTAGCGGTCGGAGCCGGGTAGTTTACCATCTGGCTAATGGTTCTGCAGATGATCCGCAGGGTCATGGAGCGCAGCAGGATCCCCATCTGAAGGTCTGTCCCCGGCAATTCAAATCGCTCCGCCTGGCCCGCCACCGTCAAAGTTAGGGTGGATCCCCGCTGCAGGAAGAGGGCGCCGCCGGGGTTGAGATCCCGTTTCAGGGTTTGCAGCTCTTGATCGGAGGGATCCCGCAGCACCACCAGATCGCTGCCTTCGTAGGCCAAGCCCTCCCGCTCCAGGGTCTCTTCGTCGGCTTCCGCCAAAAGCAGATCCAGTTGGGGATGGCGCAGCAGGGTTTTCACCTGGCGAAAGAGGCTGCCCTGCAGGGGTCTAGAGCTGTGGTTTAGCAGCACGCCCTCCCGACAGACGGATCCCACACATGCGTTGGGGCGGTGGGACAAAATATGCTCCACCAAGGTGTGCGCCTCCGCCAAGGTGAGGCGGTTAAAGGTCAAAATCGGGATGCGGGCCGTCTTGGGAAACAGATGGTCGAGGATTGCCCCCGGCACATCCACTCCCGCGCCAATGGCAGGTTTTTGGTGCATGAGCACACCTGGCGCAGCATTGATCTCGATGATCCCCAGGGATCCCTCCTTCCAGGAGCGCTCCAGGCTGGGGGCAATGACATCGATGCCCAAGCACACCAGCGAGAACTGCTGGGCAATGGTTTGGGCCAAAACCACGTTGTCGGGATGGACGGTGGCCGTGACATCGCGGCTCACTCCTCCCGCCGAGAGATTGGATACCTTGCGCAGATAGACCGTCCGCCCCGGTTCCAGCACACTGTCCACCGTCAAGCCTTGCTCTGCCAGAAAGCGCTCCATTGCCTCATCCCATTGGATCGGCCCCAGGGGAGAAGTGGGGGTATCCCAACGGACGGGATCCCGGTTGGCCTGCTCGATGAGCTGCCCGATGGTGCTTTGGCCATCTCCCGTCACTGAGGCGGGGCGTCGTTCCGTGGCCGCCACAAAGCGGCCTCCCACACACAACAGGCGAAAATCGGTGCCCTGCAGATGCTTTTCCAGGATCAGCCGGATGGGCTCCTCAGGGGGAAGGGCTGCCACGGCTACCTCGTAGGCAAAGGCCAGTTCTTCTGGGGTTTGAATGCCTGCTGTTACCCCTATCCCCTTGTGGCCGGCCACCGGCTTGAGCACCACCGGATAGCCAATTTCTTGCGCTTGCTGCAAAGCTTCTGCCAAAGAGGCGACCACCTCTCCCTGGGGCACGGGGAACCCTTGCGCCGCCAGAAAGGCTTTGCAATCGTCTTTGCGGGTGGTGAAGTCAGAGTCGAGATGGCTGTCGCAGTGAAAGGTGGTGGCCACCCCTCGCACCTGGTTGCGACCATAGCCATACTGCATCACCCCTTCATCCCATAGGTAGTAGGTAGGGATCCCGCGTTCGTGAGCAGCCCGCAGGAGGGCATAGACCGTTGGCCCACCGTACACTGAGTCGCGAAACAATTGCTGCAGGCGGCGCATCTCCCCTTCAACGTCGAAGGGCTGCCCCTGGGTGATGGCTTCCAGCCAATCCCAAGCAAAATAAACCGCGGCACGAGTGGTACGGCCATGCAAGGTCTGCACCGCGATGCGCACATACTCTGGAAACAGGTGACAGCTCCACTTCTGCAAGTGGAGATCCATCTGCAACCGGTTCACCTCCGTCACCAGCCGGGCAAACAAGTGGGCGTAGGAAGGATAAGATCCCTCCTGCAACTGGGGGAAATGGAAGCAGACCTTGGACAGGTAGACATCAATGGGCAGCGGCTGTGGGCACTGGGTAAGGGCAAAGTCGAAGGTGAAAGCGGCTGTATTGAGATAGGGGTTAGGGCCGAGATAATGCTTCAGGTTGAAAATGTCGAAAACATCCGACTCGCGCGCGTTGATGCGGGGCACGCCCGCCGCCTCCTGTAAAACCATAGCCGGCCTCAAGAGAAGGGAAACAACGACCTCAGCGCGGGGAAAACCCAGCTCTCCCGGCTGGGGCCGCTTCCATTATTCCCGATCCGGCCCCCATCCCCGGCGGCTTGCCCTCGCAGCACAAGGGATCCCAGCTAGCCTTTTGCTGGTCAATTAACAGTTGCCTGACAGGCAACTTGGTAACTTGGAAAACCCTTCCCACCCTCTGATCGGGTTGGGGCTATGGTCATTTCGATTCAAACCAGGACACTGCCCCACAACCCAATGTTGACTGCACACGGCCAAAAGGCTTTTCTCGATGGCTCAGACGTCTCGCCCCAACCTGAAATGACTGGATTTATTATTTCAAGCTGCGGTGAAACTGCTTGCCAACTTTGAGATCCCCTCTCCTCATAATGGGCAAGGGGCTGGGAGTGCTTGCCTGTAGCAGTGCTAGAGGAATGCCTCAGACTTAGACTTGTTCGGAATCACCTAACGATGGGCTTGCCAAGTTGGACTAGCGAAGGGCGCTCAGAAGCACAACATCCATAACCAGCAGCGCCCCGGCAAAGGCCAGCAGGCTGCGCACGATCTGGCGCTCTTGCTTAGAACGATGGGATCCACCCACACGAAGCCATTTCAGAGATTGGGGAAGGCGGTACAGCATAGGAGATTCGGCGGAACCCTAGGGTGATCATGCCCTATTTTGTGGGGTTTGGATTCCCCACGCTGGGGGGGAGAAACGGCTAGCCCTGAGGGGCAATTCCCTCTAGAGTGAGGGTTAGTCCATTGCCCCTGTCTATGACCACTCCCTTGACCCAAGCCGAAACCGTTTTGCAAAGGTGCTGGGATCATTGGCAATCTCTGGCCAGCCGTCGGGATTTACAACCGGAGTTCAGGGCTCTATCCACTTTGCGCAAGCGCCTCACCGCGCGGCTGTTTTCCATTGCGGTGTTTGGGCTGGTCAACCGTGGCAAGTCGGCCGTCCTGAACGCCCTAACCGGCGAGGAGCGATTGAAGGTGGGCCCCCTCAATGGGGTCACTCAGCAGCCCCAATCCCTGCTGTGGCAGCCGGAGCCAGGGATCCCTTGGCGGGTGAGGCTGGTGGATACTCCGGGTTTGAACGAAGTGGAAGGAGAAGCCCGCGAACAGTTGGCCTGGGATGTGGCCCGCTCGGCGGATTTGATCGTGTTTGTCATCGCCACCGACCTGACCCAGTTGGAATACCAAGCTCTCTCGGAGCTGCGCACTCTATACAAGCCCATCCTGCTGGTGTTGAACAAATGCGATCTCTACTCCGAAGCGGAGTTGCAGGCCATTTGTGCCCAGATCAGCCGCCACCTGGGCTGGGTATCGCCACAGGAGATTTTGACCGTGGCCGCCTGCCCAAAACCCCTGAAAGTCCGCACCCACTGGCCGGATGGCCGCATTACTTTGGAATGGGAACGGCCTGCACCCCAAATTGAAGCCTTGCGGGGGCGAATTCTGCAGATTTTGCAAACCGAGGCGGGATCCCTTCTGGCTTTGAATGTGTTGAAGCGGCTGGACCGGGTTCAGGCCCAGATTCTGGAAAAACAGTGGCAGCACCATGCCCCCTTTGTGGAGCAATGGGGCAGGATTTTCGCCCTTGGCAAGGGGATGGGGGTGGGCTTAGCTCCGCTGGGGTTGGATTTGCTGTTGGCCCCGCTGCTGGATGGTCTTTGGCTGCTGGGCTTGGAGATCCGGCTGCACCTGCCCCGGAGGGTCTTGTGGAAGGGGCTGTGGCGACCGCTGCTGCTCAATGGGGCTCTGCTGCTGCTGGCGGAAGGGGTGAGTTCCTGGCTGTGGGGAGACTGGGGCAACGGCCTTTTGCCGGGTCTGGTGGCGGGGATCAGCTTGTACCGCCTGGGATCCCTGGCGCCGCAGGTGCTCAGCCGGTTTGCAGCACAAGCGTTTGGCCTGGAAGCGGGCCTTCGTGCCTTGATCGGACGGGAAAGGTTGGCTATGACAGACTGCACAGCCTCTCTGCCAAGCTCCCTGGCCTAGTTCTCAACCATTTCGGCAGCGTGGTAGGAGCTGCGCACCAATGGCCCCGAGCGCACCTGGCGAAACCCCATCCGACGGGCTATCTGGCCCAGCTCGGCAAACTCTTCCGGAGTCCAGTAGCGTTCCACAGGGCGATGGGCCAAGGAAGGCTGCAGGTATTGCCCCAGAGTCAGACGATCGCATCCCACCGCCAGCAGATCCCGGAAAGTTTCCAGCACTTCTGTGCGGGTTTCCCCATGCCCCAACATCAGTCCAGACTTGGTGGGTAATCCGGGATTCAGCTCCTTGACCGTTCGCAAAACCCGCAAGGACAGGTCATAGCCGGAACTGCGCCGTACTGCCTGGGAGAGCCGTCGCACCGTTTCGATGTTGTGGTTGTAGCAAACAGGCTGGGCAGCCACCACACGGGCAATGCACTCGCGATCCCCGCGAAAGTCGGGGGTGAGCACCTCGATCTGGGTGCCGGGGCAGCGCCGCCGAATTGCCTCGATGACCTCCACAAAGCGACCGGATCCCTGGTCGGGCAGATCGTCGCGGGCCACCGAGGTGAGTACCACATAGCGGAGCCCCAGCAGCTCAACCGCCTCGGCCACTTTCTCCGGCTCTGTGGGATCCAACGGTGCGGGCCGTCCACTGGCCACCTGGCAAAAAGAGCAGGCGCGGGTACAGATCCCTCCCATCAGCAGAAATGTAGCGGTTTTTTGGCTGTAGCACTCGGCTCGATTTGGACAGCGCCCCTCCTCACAAATGGTGTGCAGGCCCCGCTGCTTGATCACCTGCTGCACCGCTGAAGTCTCGCTGGCTTTGCCGATGGAACGCTTGACCCAACTGGGAAGAGGGCTAACCGACATAGGGAGAACCGTTGCGTTAACTGGGTATCGGCAACAAGACTGCGCCCCTCTACAGCCGAAGGATGCAGCGCCTGCTCTGCCATTCTGACATGATGAAGCTCTGGGTTCCGAAAAGGGGAGGCCGAAGTCTTTGGGTCGACGGACTTCTCGGCTCGCACCAGCGGGACAAAGTCCTCCCAAAGCTCAGCCCTGTTCAGGGTTGCATGGGTCTTTCGGGGAGATTAAGCCACCTGGGGTGTGGTCAGCATTTGGTTGACGATGCGCTGCACAATCTGAAAGCCGGTCACCGCCTGCCAACCCAAGATCGCCAGGATCACCACGTTTAACAGGACATGCACATTACGCGCCCAGACCTTTTGCCCGTCTTTCATCAGCGGTGCTAGAGCCGCAGAGCTGGCCACCAAGGCCACAATGCCCAACCCAGCCAGCAGGTGAGGCCCAACAAACAGCTTGCCGTTGTTCAGGTAGGTAACCCCCATGCCGCCCAGGGCTCCGAACACCATCAACACCAAGAACAGGGATCCGGCGAGGAAATGCCGCTGACCAAACTTCCCTTTGATCAGCTCCTTGCGTTCTTCTGCTGAGGCAGTGCGCACCCGTCGCGCTTGCAGACCCAGGTAAAGGGCATACAGGGCCAGCGCAAATGCCAAAATCATCAGCACAGGATGAAAGAAAGGCAAGGCCAGTTCTAGCCAGCGAGGAAGTTGAATGCTCATAGAGACCGCGGGAAGAAAGAGGAAGACGCCCCCAAATTAACATGAGTTAACCTGATGCGCGGCAGTCTCCAGTCTCAGCGCAGCGGACTGGCACCCTATGGCAGGGTAACCCCCTGCGTCACTTTGTGGCTACGCAACGCTGCCGCGGCCCAGTTTTATCCCAGTCGCCAGCAAGAAAAACTCTTGCACCACTGGGGGCGGATGTGCTGAGCCCTCTACAGCGCGGCGGTGGCAGATCGCAAAACCAGCTACCAAAAGCTGGGCAGGTCTGTCAGCTACTTCGACACCGCTGACGGGAATAAGCAACTGAGCTCGCTGAAGCGTCAGAAGCGGCTAGCCGCGGTTCAGGCTATCGCGAAAGTCCGCCGGCCAGTTGAAGGCTCGCTTCTGCAGAAAGCTGCCAGCTCCCAAAGGTTCTAAAGGCCGGCAAACCCATCCAGCTGGCTCGGAGGAGAGATGGGCGTGTCAGGACAGGGATCCCACCGGCGCGAGATATTTTCCGTCTATGAGAAAGATGCCATTGGCAAACTGCACGCTGTAGGTGCCCAACAGCCGCCGCTGCAGGATCACCCCTTGTTCGTGCAAGCGGATCAAATGGGCCGGGCGCAACATCGGCATTGGGTCAGCCGTTTTTAGGTAAGGAGGCATCTCCACCACTTGAACCGTTGCCCCCACTGGCAGTAAACCCTGGGCTTCAGACATAACGGGAGTCCATGTGGCAAGTGTCTCTAGCTTAGCTGAACGTAGGACGATGTATGCCCAAAACCGAACCCGAGCAGGATGACAGCATTAGGGCAGATCCCAGAGGAGCCGAACAGATTGGATCCCCGAAGAATTGTTGTAAGATTTTTATCAAGCACGAGGATTCAACGAGATAAAAAGGTAACATCTTGCAAGGTGAGTTGGTTTTTCCCACAAAGAAAAAGCAGTCGGCCTTTCGGGGTGCTGCCAACTGATCGCCAATTTGCTACCATACCATGAACTCTTGGTACCCATTTTTTGTGTCCTTGGATACGGAAACCTCATTTGCCGAGGCAATTTAGGGGTTCTCTTGTCCTGGAGCTGTGGGCGCAGCGCTTAGCAAGCTCGCCTTCGGCCTACGCACCAGCCAGATCTTTGCCGAAATTCTGTAGAAGTGTTAAGAATAGTTACATTGGTTTGCTATCTTCTCAGTTTTCATAGTCGTCCTTACTTCAGCGCTGCGAAACGACCATGCTAGATCCCATTCCCCCCCCAGCCCTTGAGGAATATCTCTTGCAAACGGGCATCATCGACCGTTCTCAACTGAGCCTGGCCAAGAAGCTGCAGCATCGCCAGCAAGGGCCGTTGCTGATGATCCTTTTGGAGTTGAGTTTCATCGATCTGGAGCAGCTCAGCCGCCTTTTGGATTTGGGCCGCGCCTACCCTTTTGATCATGCTGCAAACGCTGGATAGTCTTCAGCCCAACTGGCAACAGGCTCTGGCTCGGTGGTTCGCTGCTGAGCAGGGATCCCTGCTGCTGAAAAGCTGTGGGGGCCAGGATCTGGCGAAGCTGCGCAGTGTTTTGCAACAGATCTGTTCTCCTGTCCAGTCTGTTACGTTGCTAACAGAAGACTTGGAGGTGGTGGCCGGCCCATTGACGCTCCAAAGCTGGGATCCCCAAGCAACGGGGCATTTTGCCCACCTTTATCTGGAGCGTTCCGCCTCTAGCTCACACATGAGTCGTTTGGCGGCTGTTGTTGCTCGGTTGCGTGCCCCCGATGGATGTCCCTGGGATCGGGCCCAAACTCCAGAGTCTCTGACCCCCTACATTCTCGAAGAAGCGTATGAGACGGTAGCTGCCATTCGAGCCGGGGATCCGGCAGCAATTGCCGAAGAGCTGGGGGATTTGTTGTTGCAGGTGGTGTTGCAGTCTCAGATCTTTGCCGAGCAGAACCACTTTGATCTGGAAGCTGTGGCTGCGGGAATTGCCGATAAGCTCATCCGCCGTCACCCCCATGTGTTTGGGGATGCTGTGATGGCAGATCTTCCGGAGTTGCACCGCTCTTGGGAACAGATCAAGCAAGGGGAGCGACCGGATCAAAGCCTTGGCCAAAAACTGCTGCACTATGCCCAAAGTTTGCCTCCCCTAATGGCTGCCCTGAAAATTTCCTGCAAAGTGGTGGGGGCAGGGTTTGAGTGGCCAACGGTGGAGGGGATCTGGGCCAAGATCCGCGAGGAAGAAGCCGAGCTGCGTCGAGAATTGGAGAGGGATCCCCCCGATCCAACTCGGCAGGAAGCCGAACTGGGGGATCTGCCTTTTGCCCTGGTCAACTTGGGCCGTTGGTATGGTTTGGATGCTGCCCAAGCTCTAACCCAAACCAACCTGCGCTTTGCTCGCCGTTTTTTGCGCATGGAAGAGCTGGCTCAGGAACCAGCGGGATCCCTGCCCGGCGGTGGCAAAAGCTCCCTTCTGAAAGGGCGCAGTCTCCAGGAGCTGGAAGTCCTCTGGCAACAGGCCAAGCAAGAATATCTCTAGTTTGGATATGGGGTTGAGCTGGCGCTGGCTTTGAGGGGGTATCCGCCCACACAGTCTTGGGGCAAGTTCTCTTTGTAGGGTAGGAGCTGTTCTGAGCACCTGTCTCTACGTCGGCTATGTCTCCAGTTTCTTCCTTTGAGCAAGCTGGGATCCCTTGTCTGGATTTGACCCCCTTTCGGGAGGGCACGGATCCGCTAGGGGTTGCAAAGGCTTTTGGGGCAGCCTTGGAGGAGGTGGGGTTTGTGGTGATCACAGGGCATGGGATCCCGGAGGCCATCATACAAACAGCCTACGAGAGAGCGAGGGCTTTCTTCGACCTGCCGCTGGAACAAAAAATGGAGGTGGTGACTCCGGATCGCGTCAAAAACCAGGGATACCTGCCGATTGGCATCGAAAGTGTAGCCGCTACCCGTGGGGCAGAGGTTCCCTACGATCTCTGTGAGGCGCTGGTGTTCAATGACCTGTTTCGGGAAGATCCACAACGGCCCCAAGCAGGGGTGGATCCGGATTCGGGCAACCTTTGGCCCACCCATCCAGCAGGACTGCGGGCTGCTCTTCTGGCTTATGATGCGGCTCTGCTTCAGCTCACCCAAACCTTGATGCGCATGGGCGCGTTGGCTTTGGATCTGCCGGAAACCTATTTTCTGCCTTTTATGGAGGGGAAAGGGGGAGTGCTGCGGGCTGTGCATTATCCTGAACAGGAGGTGGAGCCCATCCCGGGACAGCTACGCTATGGGGCTCACTCCGACTACGGTGGCTTCACGATTCTGCGACAGGATGGGGCGCCGGGAGGGCTGCAGGTGTACTCCAAAGCAGGAGAGTGGATTGATGTGCAGGCTGTTCCCAACGCCTTTGTCATCAACGTTGGCGATCTGCTATCCCGTTGGACCAATGACCGTTGGCGCTCCACGTTGCACCGCGTGGTCAATCCACCCCGATCGGCTTTCGGTTCCAGTCGCCGCCTGTCTTTGGTTTACTTTACAGCTCCTCGGGACGATGCTTGGATCGAATGCCTGCCCACATGCCAGAATGCAGCAAATCCCCCTCGCTATGCTCCTGTACAGGCTGGGGAGTACATCCGCTCTAAGCTGGAGGTTTCGATGATTGGGAAGGCAGGGCAAAGCTCTCGGAGATCTCAAACTCGGGATCCCTGAAGTCTAGAGATCTCGGGCAGACGATGCAACCGCTTCTTGGCTTTGATCTGGGAGCAGTTTGGGTTGCCTGATCTCGGTGCTCCTTTGCCTGTGATAAAACTCCTTGCCCGTCATTTGGCCAACCTGTGCAAATTCAGATCCGCCATCTCATCGAATATCGCTACAGTCGTCCAGTCCAACTGGAGCCCCATACGGTGCGATTGCGACCGCGCTGCGACGGGATCCAGACTCTCCTGGCTTTTGAGTTGCAGGTGGATCCGCAGCCGGTGGGCCAATCGGCGCTGGTGGAGCTGGAGGGCAACGCGGCAGTTCGGCTTTGGTTTGAGGATCCCACCGAGCATTTGCGCATTCAAACTCAGGCCACGGTGCTCACCCTGCGGGAGAATCCCTTCGACTATCTCCTCTGCGATTGGGCCACCCATCTCCCCATCGACTATCCCAGCACGCTGGCAGCTCAACTACAGCCTTATCTGACGGCTCAGGCGGATCCCGGCATCCAGGCCTTGGCCTGGGAGCTATGGGATCACGTGCAGGGGGAAACGACAGCTTTTCTGCCGGCGCTGAACCAGCGCATCTATTCAGAATGCCGCCACATCTTGCGGGAAAAGGGGGATCCCTGGCCTGCCGGCTTGACCTGGCATCGCAAAACCGGAGCCTGCCGCGATTTGGCCCTGGTGTTCATGGAGGTCTGCCGTACGGTAGGCTTGGCCGCGCGCTTTGTCAGTGGCTACCAGGTCAGCCCCTCACGGCCTTCGGGGGAGAGCAGGGGTGGAGAACCCCCAGAGCCTGTGCGCCGTCATTTGCACGCTTGGGCGGAGGTGTACTTGCCGGGGGCCGGTTGGCGGGGCTTTGATCCCACCCAAGGGTTGGCCGTGGCCGACGGTCATGTGGCTTTGGCGGCCAGCGCTTACCCCAGAGATGCCGCTCCCATTTACGGCCATTGGCTGGGCAAGGGCGTTCACAGCAGTATGAGCTACACCATCCACATCCAGGCGGGATCTTCTGCGCAAAGCCAAGCCCAGCTTGCTGCAGACAGCCTTAGCACTTCACCAAAAGTTTGGGGCTGAAGCCGTAGAGCTTCAACTTGGCCGGATCCCAAAGCGAAAATTTGAGATAGCATAGCCTAGCCAAGATCTAGAGAATCTGCCGAGGGATCCCGTTGACCCAGTCTATTGATGTCCCCACCAGCGTTGATACGTTTTTGCAGGAGTTGGCCGCCATTCAGCAAGTTGGGCCGAAGCGAGTGGCCATCCTGGGCAGTCGTCATGTGCCCATTACCCACCAGTATTTGATCGAGACCCTCAGCTATGCTTTGGCCCTCACGGGCAATCAGATCCTCACATCCGGGGCTATTGGCACCAACTTGGCCGTCATTCGGGGGGCGATGCGGGCGGACATGAAGTCCTTGACGGTGATCTTGCCGCAGAGTTTGGAGCGACAGCCGGCAGAGTCGCGGGCCAGCCTGGAGCAGGTGCTGCATCTGGTGGAGCATCCGGAAAACGACCATCTTCCCTTGGCGGAGGCCAGCCGCCTGTGCAACCTGGAGATCATCAGCAAGTGCCAGCAGTTGATCTGCTTTGTCTTCCACGACAGCGTCACGCTGCTGGATGCCTGCAAGCACGCCGAGGAGCAACACAAGTTGGTGACTCTCTTCTATTTCGACTGATTCGACCTTCTACTTTGGCCCAGCCTGTGGCAGGGGGAAGTGTTCTTGCAGCCAAGCTTCGGCTTCTGCCGGGGTGAGGAGTTCGCCGTTTAGGGTGAGATGGCGCAGTTGCTCCAAAATGGCTTGGAAGGGGCGACCTGGCTTGTAACCCAGACGACGCAGATCGTGGCCGTTGAGGAGCGGCTTCACCCAGTACCACTCCTGCAAATAGCGCCAGATCAGCCGCCGGGCCGGCTTGGGGGCGATCCCAGCCAACAAAATCACCGCCGGGATCCGCAGCCCCTGCAGCAGTTGCACCACCTGGGCCGGAGAGAGGGTGCCGGGATCCAATTGGGCCAACAGGGTTTGGTAATAGGAGGAATGGCTGAGGCGTTCGATGCCTGCTTGGGTAAGGTGGAGTTGGCTGGCCACCTGGGGGGCTTGGGGTAGGGTGAGGAGGAGAGCCTCTAGGCGCAGTTGCCAGATCTCCTGGGATCCCAGCTCAGGATAGCGGCGGCGAAAGTGATAGGCCCAGCGGCCCACCCGTTGCAACCGCTGACACAGGGAGGGATCCCACTCCAGGTCGGGGTGAATACAGCGCAAAGCTCCCCATTCTGCCAGCCGCTCAAAGGCTTGGGGCCAATCGCGGGATCCGAGAATGTAGGCCAGCTCCTGCTTGAGGCGATCCCCGCCGACGGCATCGTGCAGACCACTGGCCACGGCAGCGCGGATCCACTTTTCTGTGGTCGAGTCCAGGGCGAAGCCCAGGCGCACCGCAAAGCGCACCGCCCGATAAATGCGGGTGGGATCCTCGATGAAGCTGTTGGGGTGCAATGCCCGGATGATCCCCTGTTGCAGATCCGCTTGTCCGCCGAAAAAATCCAGCACCTGTCCTCGCTGGGGGCCGTTGAGGCGCAAGGCCAAGGCGTTGATGGAAAAATCCCGCCGATAGAGGTCTTGCTGAATGGATCCCATGGCCACTTCGGGGGGAGAGGCCGGGTAGGGATAAAACTCCGTGCGGGCGCTGGCGATATCCACACAAAAGCCTCCTGGCCAGATCAAGGCCGCCGTTTGGAATTTGCCGTGGATCTCCAGCCGCGCTTCCGGGAAGTGCTGTTTGAGCGCTTGTCCCAAAATCAAGCCCCAGCCCGGGGGATCCGTCCCATCCAGGGCCAGAGAGTAGGGCCCATCCACCACCAAGTCCAGATCCAGCCGCTCCAGGTTGGGTGAGGGCTGCCGTCCCCACCGGTGCAGCAGCAGATCCCGCACCGTTCCCCCCACCAGATACAACCTCAGGCCCTTCTCATCGGCGATGTGGGCGGCCTGCTCCAGCAACTGTCGATGCCGCTCCGACAGGGCCGCGAAGGTGAGATCCAAAGGGCAGGAAAGGGTGGGCAAAGCCAACTGCGGTGAGAGGGCCGGCAACTCGTGTAGGTGCCGCAACACATCGGTGCGAGTTACAATGCCCACCAACTGTCCATCCTGGAGAACCGGCAGGCGGCCAATATCCCACTGCACCATCAACCGCTGAATCTCCGCCAAGGGGGTGTCGGGGGAGAGGGTTTTCACGTCGGTGGTCATGTAGCCCTTGACGGGGGCATGGCCAAACCCGTGATGCAGGGCGATATCGATATCCCGCCGCGAGATCACCCCCACCAGGCGACCTTGAGCGTCCACCACCACCAGGCCGGAATGGCCGTAGCGCAGCAGCACCCGCTGGGCCTCGTCGATGGTGATCTCCGGTCGGATGGTGCGCACCGGAGCCGACATCAAATCTTTGGCCGTCACCGGGGGCGGGATCCGCTCTTGGACAGCCTGCCTGAGGGCCGCCATGACTTGGGCCGGGTCGGGCAAAGGCTGCTCTGGGCTGGCTTTTAACGTGGCTGCTGCAGCACAATCGTGTCCACCGCCGCCGTAGAGGGCCATCACCCTGCCCAACTGGGCAAACTCCTGCCGCGCCCGCCCGATCAGGCTGAGCCGCTCCCCCTGCCGCGCCACCAAGAGCAGCACATCCACTCCCGTCAGATCCATCAGCCGCATCACCAGGCCGGCCAAGCCGGGCACAAACTCCGGCAGCTCCAGCAGCCATTCTCCCAGGCGATACTCCCCCACCTGCTGCACCTGCATCTGGGCCAACCCCTGGCTGAGCAGCTCGCGCATCTCTGGGGTGAGGCCATCCCCCAAAAAGCGCCGCAACAAGACCAGGTTCACCCCCTGATCCAACAGCCAGCTCAGGGCAGCAGCATCGCGGGCGGTGGTCTCCGGGAAGGTCAAAGATCCCGTATCCATGTGGATGCCCAAAGCCAGTGCCAGCCGCTCAAAAGGGCTGAGAGGGATCCCAGCAGCCTGCAGCCGCTCCACCAGCAAGGTACAGGTGGCCCCCACGGCCTCGATATGGCTGTTGACCTGCTGCTGCGGCCAAAAGTTATCCAGTGGACTGGGGTGATGGTCGAAAATCTCGATTTGGGTGCCGGGGACGCTCAACCAAGCGGCAGCTTTTCCCAAGCGATCCGGATCGTGACAATCCACAACAATCCACCGCTGCACCTGTCCCGGATCCACAGAGCGCAGCTCGATGAGGGGAAATTCATCTCGGTACAAGGCCAAAAACTCCTGCACCCCCGGCAGGGATCCCCCGGTCAAGGCGATGCGGGCACCCGGATACAGGCAGGCCGCTCCCACCGCCGCCCCCAGGGTGTCGAAATCCGCCGATTGATGGCACAGGATCAGATCCATTGCGGCAAGAGTTGTCGTATTCCGCTCTTCCATCCTGGCCTAAGCCGGGATCCCTCTTGTTGGAGTCGGACAAGAAGAAATGAAGGGCTGCTCAACTCCGAGGGGCAAGTGAAAACCTCGAAGCTAAGTTTCAGGACGGGTGTCCGGGTTTTTATCAAAAAATTGGGTCATAACCCCGTCCTACCGCTGCGCAGAAGCAATCCAGTAGAGTGGGGAGGATGCCAGCAAGGAGCCTTCACAGGGTCGTCAGCTCCTTTTCTTTTTCTGCCAGCAGCTCATCGATCTTCTTAATGTAGCGGTCAGTTAGTTTCTGGATGGCATCCTGCAAGCTTTTGGACTCATCTTCAGACAGCTCGCCATTTTTCTCTCGCTTGCGCACCGAGTCAATGCCATCCCGCCGGATGTTGCGGATCGAGACTCGCCCCTCTTCGGCCAGCTTGGCCACCTGTTTGCTCAGCTCTTTGCGCCGCTCTTCCGTCAGGGGGGGAATGGTGAGCCGCACCACCTTGCCGTCGTTGCTGGGGGTTAGACCTAGGTCAGAGGCGACAATGGCCCGCTCAATGGCCGCCAGGGTCGAGGGATCAAAGGGCTGGATCAAGAGGGTGCTGGAGTCTGGCGTGGTGAGGCTGGCCAGGGCCTTGAGGGGAGTGGGCACGCCGTAGTACTCCACCTGAATGCGATCCAGCAGGCTGGAATTGGCCCGCCCGGTGCGCACCGTATTAAAGGAGCGCTGTGTGGCTTGCACAGCTTTGTTCATCAACTCCTCAATCTCAGCTAGCTCCACGGGGTTTTCCTCGCTTTCAAAATCAGTTTCCAGATATCAGGCTCTGGCAGCAAACCTGGCATCTCTACGGTGAGCCTGACCTCAATTTTACTGCCTTGTTGGGATCCAGATGGGATCCCGTTCCTCAGAGCTGCACCTGCAGTCGGCGAATTTCTCGCCAGATGCCCCCCAGTGGGATGGTACGAGCTCAAAGCTTCCCCTAAACTGCTCTGCAGTTTACTGCACAACACAGGCACAACAAAGTTTTATGCTCTCTCGCCAAATTGGTTCTTCAACGGCCCTAACCTGGCTGATCGGCAGCTTGAGTCTCTTGGGTTTTGGAGCGGCTGCGGCAGCCTTAGAGCTGCAGATTGTGTCCCCCAATGCTTATAAAGTGCCCTACCTGGGAATTGATGGTGTTTTCACTCTGGATACGTCCCTGGAACAATCGGCCAACGATCCGCGCAATCCAAAGCGGGTGAAGTTTGAGAAGATGGAGTTCTTCTCCTTCTACGCCGATCTGGAGGGGAAAAAGCCCCTGGCGGAAAATTGTCGCTACGCCTATCGGGGGGCTGCGCCGGATCCCTTCTACTACCCCGATCGTTCCCTCAGTTCCATCTGGGATCTGTTTCAGTTGCAGCCTGGAGCAGACGCCAGTTGCGAGACCTTCACCTATGTGATTCTGCGGGCACCCCACGGGGATCCGGTGCACATGCACCTGCGCTACGGAGGCCGCAACAGCAGCTTCCAGGAACTTCTGAACATCAGCACTCTGCCCGAGGATCCTGCCAACTTCAACCCCTGGTGGAGCACCTACTGCGCGGAGGGGGTAACCGGCTGCGATTGATGGGCTGGGCGGCTCACAACTCCTGCCGGGCTTCCAGGGCACGGGCCAGGGTGACCTCGTCGGCATATTCCAGCTCGGATCCCATGGGCAGGCCGAAGGCCAGGCGGGTCATGCGCAAGGTGGGGGCAACCGGCTTCAGGTAATCCTTGACCACGTGCATGGTTACTTCCCCCTCTACGCTGGGGCTGATGGCAAAGATCAGCTCCTGCGGTTTTTCCCGTGCCACCCGAGCCACCAGCTCGCGGATGTGCAGTTGATCGACCCCGATCCCGTTCATGGGGGAGATGAGGCCGCCCAAAACGTGGTAGAGCCCCTTGAACTCGCGGGTGCGTTCCATCGCAATCAAATCTTTGACATCGGCCACCACGCACCACAGCAAGGGATCCCGCTGCGGCGAACGGCAAATCTCACAGGGATCCTCCGCCGACCAGTTGAAGCAGATGGAACAGTGCCGAACGGTTTGCTTGGCTTCCAGCAGGGCTTTGGCCAGGGCCTCGATCTCGCCGGCAGGCCGGTTGATCAAGTGGAGAGCTAGGCGCTGAGCGGTTTTGGAGCCAATGCCGGGCAGCCGTTGCAGCTCTTCGATGAGGCGAGCCAAGGGGCGAGTGTACATACAGAGTTAAGCAAGCGGGGTTAAGCAAGTGGGGCTCAACCCAGTCCCAACCCCGGCAGACTGATGTTTCCGGTCAGCTCTTCCATGCGTTTGCGCATCGTCTCGGCAGATTGGGTGTAGGCGTTCACCATCGCCGTCAGGAGCAAGTCCTCTACCACATCCACCGACTCCTGGAGAATCTGGGGATCCAGAGAGACCTTAAGGGGTTCTTGGTTGCCGTTGACCGTCACTTTCACCAGCCCATTGCCGGCTTCGCCGACGATCTCCATCTCTTCCAGCTCTTTTTGCAGCCTTTGGGCGCCATCGCGCACCTCTTGGGCTTTCTTGAGCGCTTCTTGGATTTTGCCGAAGGGGCCAAAGCCTCGAGTCATGGGATCCTCTCTTGGGTTATCCAGATACTGCTGTTCTACTCTACCCGTTTCCCCATCGCCGGTGAAAGCACTCGCAAGTCTGGGCAGAGGTGCTCCGCACCGCTAAGGCGACCGGCCTTCCTTAGGTTGCCCTTAACTCTGGCGGATTATCCTCTCAAGAGAAGCCAAAGATCGACTCAAAAGCCCATCTGCTCGTCGGTGTTCGCCGTCTGGAGGTGCTATGGCTCAATTGTTGCAGGATCCCCGCTCTCAAGTGGCCCAGCCCAATTCAACTCGGGTGGAGCCTTCTCCCTGGCGTTGGCGGCGCTGGATCCCGGAGCGTTGGTATGTGCATTTGGGCCTGGTGCTGGCCTGCTTGGTTCTGGGATTTCCGGTGTTGTACGCCCTGCTCGTGAGCACCCAGAACAATGCCGAGGTGTTCCGCTATCAATTGACCTTTGGCTCCTCTTTTGCCTTCAACTGGCATCAGGTGATGGTGGCGCGGCACTTGGGCCACTACATGGTCAACAGCACCATCGTGGCGGTGGCAATCACGGTGGGCAAGACGGTTTTGTCGCTGCTAGCCGGGCTGGCCTTTGTGTACTTCCGCTTTCCCGGCAAAGGGCTGGCCTTCGGCTTTGTGCTGATCACGCTGATGATGCCCACCGAAATCTTGATTATTGCCCTGCTGCGATTGGTCACCAACTTGGGCTGGGGATCCACCTACTACGCTTTAATCGTGCCCTTTCTGGCCAGCGCCACGGCCACGTTTTTGTTCCGCCAGCATTTTTCCAACATCCCCCGCGAGCTGGCGGAGGCCGCCCAACTGGATGGAGCCAACCCGCTGCAATTTCTCACCCAGGTGCTGATCCCCTTGAGCTGGAACGCCATCGGGGCGCAGGCGGTGATTCACTTCGTTTACGCTTGGAATATGTACCTGTGGCCCCGCTTGATCGTGCAAGGCCGAGAGCGACAAGTGGTGCAGGTGGGGCTGCAATCCCTGCTTAATCTGGATAGCTCGGCCTCCTATGGCCCCATGATGCTGGGGGCGATCATCGCCAGTATCCCGCCGCTGCTGGTGTTTATTGCGCTGCAGAAGCCCTTCATGAGCGGGTTAGCCCTCAATCGCGACAAGTAAGCCCTTAGGTTCCCTTTCATGCCCAGAGATCTACGCCGTTTTATTGCTCTGCTGGAATCCCGTGGTCAGCTCCGCCGCATTTCGGCAGAAGTGGATCCGGATCTGGAAATTGCCGAGATTGCCGATCGCCTCTTGGCCTGCGGGGGGCCGGCGCTGCTGTTTGAGCGGGTGAAGGGATCCTCAATGCCGCTGATCATCAACACCCTGGGCACGGTGGAGCGCATTTGCTGGGCTTTGGGAATGGAGCAGCCGCAGGAGCTGGAGGAACTGGGGAAAAAGCTGGCCCTGCTTTACCAGCCACGGCCCCCCAAAACCTTTGCCCAGGCGGTGGAGTTGGGACAAGCTTTGTTTAGCGTACTCAAAGCTAAACCCAGCCGGGATCTGATCCCTCCCTGTCAGCAGGTGGTGCTGCGGGGAGAGGAAGTGGATCTCACCCAATTGCCCCTGTTGCGGGTCTACCCCGGCGATGCCGGACGGGTGCTGACCTTGGGCCTGATGGTCACCAAAGACCCGGAAAACGGGATCCCCAACGTGGGGGTGTACCGCCTGCAGTTGCAAAGCCGCAACACCATGACGGTGCAATGGCTGTCGGTGCGGGGGGCAACTCGGCATCTGCGCAAGGCGGCGGCCCTGGGCCAAAAGCTGGAGGTGGCAGTGGCGGTGGGGGTGGATCCGGTGGTGATTTTGGCGGCGGCCACACCTCTGCCGGTGGATCTGTCCGAGTGGCTGTTTGCCGGTCTCTACGCCGGAGAAGGGTTGCACCTGGCCCAGTGCAAAACGGTGGATCTGCAGGTGCCGGCTCATGCTGAGATCGTTTTGGAGGGCACCATCACCCCTGGGGAAGTGGCCCCCGATGGGCCTGCCGGAGATCACATCGGCTACTACGGCCCCCGCAACGAGCAGGCTCCTCTGATTCGCTTCCACTGCCTGACCCACCGCCGGGATCCCATCTATCTCACCACCTTCAGCGGCAAGCCCCCCAAAGAAAACGACATGATGGCGCTGGCCCTGAACCGCATCTACACCCCCATCCTCAGGCAGCAGGTGCCGGAGATTGTAGATTTCTTTTTGCCGATGGAGGCGCTGGGCTACAAAGCAGCCATCCTCTCCATCGACAAGGCCTACCCCGGCCAAGCGCGGCGGGCGGCTTTGGCTTTTTGGAGCGCCCTGCCCCAATTTAGCTACACCAAGTTTGTGATCGTGGTGGACAAAGACATCAACGTCCGGGATCCACGGCAGGTGCTGTGGTGCCTGTGCTCGCGGGTGGATCCGCAGCGGGATGTGTTTATTCTGGCGGACAACCCCTTTGACACCTTGGACTTTGCCACCGAAAAACGGGGTCTGGGGGGCAAGATGGGCATTGATGCCACCACCAAAATTCCCCCAGAAACCGATGCTCCCTGGCGGGATCCCCTCACTCCGGATCCAGAAGTAGCCCGCCTGGTGGATCGCCGCTGGGCGGAGTACGGCTTGGCGGATCTCAATTGGCAGCCGGCGGATCCCCGCCTGTTTGGATACGAGCTCTAAGCCCGCAGGGCCTCAATGGGATCCAGTTGCGCCGCTTTGCGGGCCGGGAAAATGCCGAAGACCAGCCCAATCCCAGTGGACAGGGAGAACGCCACTCCCACTGCCACCCCATCGACTTGGGTGGCCAAGGGGGTGAACACCTGCACCGCCACCAGCAGGCCACTGCTGAGGAGGATCCCGAGCACCCCCCCGGTCACGGCAATGAAAATCGCTTCGGCGGCAAACTGCTGCAAAATCTGCCGGCTATCCGCCCCAATCGCCTTGCGCAGCCCGATTTCATGGGTGCGTTCCGCAACCGAGATAAGCATCACATTCATGATCCCCACCCCTCCCACCAGCAGGGAGAGGGCCGCCGTGCCCGTCAGCAGCACCCGCAGCAGGCTCAAAATCCTGGCCGACCCATCCAGGAGCACTTTCTGGTTGCGGATGATGAAGTCATCTTCTCCCACCAATTGGTGCCGCTGGCGCAGCAGGTTGCGGATTTGGAACTCGGCAGCAGGCAGATCGGCTTCAGAGCGGGCCGAGACGAAAATCGCCGTCAGCTCTGTGCCGTAGGGGGAGCGTCGCCCGACCAACTGATTGGCCACCACATCCACCGGCAGAAACACTCCGGCATCGCTGTTGCCAAACACCGTCGGCTTCGAGCGCAAAGTGCCGATCACCTCGAAAGGCAAATTGTTCAGTAGGACGGTCTCCCCAATAGCAGCGGCAGGGTCCAGGCCGAACAACTGGCTGGCGGCATCGCTGCCCAGCACCACCACCGGGCGCTGTTCCTCGATATCCGAGGGCAAGAGGAAGCGGCCTGCCTCGATCTCTAAGTTCAACACCGACAAATACTCCGGCCAAGTGCCGGTGGCCTCGTAGCGGCGATCCACTCCACCTCGCACAGCGCGCACATTGGTGCCCAGGCTGGGGACAGCTGCTGACACGGCAGGCACTTCCGCAGCAATGGCTCGCACATCCTCCAAGGTGAGGGGGCGGATGTTGCCGGCATCGACCAGGCCCAAGTTGGCCGAAAAGACGATCAGCAAGTTGGTGCCCAGAGAGCGAAATTGATCCACCGCCATCTCTTGGGCGGCGTAGCCAAATCCGGCAATGGCCACCACCGCCGCATTGCCGATGAGGATCCCGAGCATGCTCAACCCCGTGCGCAGGCGATGCCGTCGCACCATTTGCCAGGCCATTTTGGCCGCCGTTGCCAGGCTCATGGCTGTTGCTCCGCTCTTTTAATCAAAGTCTCTAGGTTCACCCCAGGAGGCAGGGCAGTAAAGACCCGATCCCCTGCCTGCAGACCAGAGAGGATTTGGGTAACTCCACCCTGAGTGATGCCCGTTTCCACGCGGCGATAGACAGGTTGCCGGCTTTGGGGATCCAGCAGGAGCACGCCTTCCTGGCTTTCCTCCCGGAGGATAGCCACTGAGGGCACCGTCAGAGCCTGAGGCTGGGGATCCCCAATGAAATCCACCGAAACAGTCATGCCGGTGCGCAAAAAGTCGGCCCCAGGCTCCAGTTCAACGAAGACCCGAAAGACGGTTACCTCTCGCACCACCACCGTAGCGGGTGCAATCCGCTTCACCCGCCCCTGCACCAGGCGGTCGGGGTAGGCCAGGGAGCGGATCTCCACCGGCTGACCCACCCGCACCTGGGCAATCTGGGCTTCTGGCACTTCTGCCCGCACCTTAATTCCCTGAGCCAGCGCCAAAATGGAACTGGAAGAAGCTGCGGTGGCATCGGAAGCTGCTGTTGTGGGAGCTACAAAGGATCCCACCTCGGCAAAGCGCTGCACCACCACACCGGAAAAGGGGGCGCGGACTTCGGTGTCAGCCAACCGGGATTGCCGTTGGGCCAGCTCGGCTTGTGCCTGGGCAATTTGGGCTTGAATTTGCTGTAGGGTTTCCGGGCGGCTCCCCAGTTGCAATCGCTCCAACTCCTGTTGAGCAGCTCGCAAATCCGCTTGCGCTTGTTCCAGGCGGGCCGAGCGTTGATCCAGCTCGCTGCGGGCTACCACCCCCGCCTGCACCAGGGCCTGGATGCGCTCTAACTCCCTCTGAGCCAAGTCCACCTGCGACCGGGCAGCATCCACCCTGGCCTGGGCCGCCGCGATCACCTGGGGGCGCTCTCCGGCCTGTTGCTCCGCTAGACGGGCTTGCAGCTCTTGAATGCGGGCTTGGGCTTGGCGAATGCCACTGGCGAGATCGCCGTAGTCCATCCGGGCCAATAACTGCCCTGCTACCACTTCATCTCCCTGATCCACCAACAGTTCCGCCAGGCGACCCGACTCGCGAGGGCTGACATTCACCTGGCGGAGCGGCTGCACCTGGCCGCTCACCCGCAGGCGTTGGGTCAGATCCACCACTTGAACCGGTACCGTCAATCTTTCCAGCCGTTCTGCCCTCTGCTGCTGCAGCTGACGCTGGATCAGGAGACCGCTGCCCCCTAGGCCGGCCAACAGCAAGCCCAAGAGCATCCAACCGAAGGGAAATCTCTTGGGGCGGGGTTTGCTCTGGGGCAGAGGCTGATCTGCAAGCTTGGGAGTAGACAGGGATCCCGTCTTGGGCTCATCGGTGTGCAGGATCACAAAAGTCTCCCGTTTGTAACAAAAGCTTTATCTTTGTCTAGCCTATTGGAAAAATGGGGGAAGCGTAAACACGGTTTCCCGCCTCTTGAGGTCTATTCGGCCAGCTCTGTACAAAAAACAGCGACGATTGTTACCATGGTTAACTGCCGGTAGCGCGGGAAGGCCATGAACGTTCGCATCAACGCTGAGGAGATCATCCGCTCCATTGAAGCTGCCCAGATGAAGCCGGATCTGCCGGAGATTCGGGTTGGGGATCAGGTACGGGTGGGAGTTCGCATTCAAGAGGGGGGCAAGGAGCGGGTACAAGCCTTTGAGGGCACGGTCATTGCCATGCGCCACTCCGGTATCAACCGCACCATTACGGTGCGCAAGGTTTTCCAAGGGATCGGTGTGGAGCGGGTTTTCCTCATTCACTCCCCGCGCATCGAGTCGATTCAGGTGCTGCGGCGGGGTAAAGTGCGTCGGGCCAAGCTGTTCTATTTGCGGGATCGGGTGGGCAAAGCCACTCGCATCAAGGCCAAGACAGAGAGTGCGGATAGCAAGGAACAGCTTCTTTGAAAGGTGGGTGTACCTGCTACACTAGGTAGGCGGGTGTGACCCTAGGCCAATGCGTCCTTAGTTCAGTTGGTAGAACGTCGGTCTCCAAAACCGGATGTCGGGGGTTCGAGTCCTCCAGGACGCGCTAACCATCAGACCCCCTTCTGTGGCGATGGCTTAAGGTGGAAACACCCCATCCAAGGTGGTTTTTGCAACCATGAAGTCCGTCAGTGTACCCAACCTACTCCCTGCGCTGCTGCTGGGGCTGCTGTTTTGGCTAGGGATCCCTGTCTGGCCTGGATTGGGTGTGGTGGCAACGGCGGCGAGCCACAAGGTGGATCGCCAGATCGATCGACTGTTTGAGGAAGCCTTTGCTGCAACTCAGAGGGGAGATTTTGCCCGGGCGGAAACCCTGTGGACTCAACTGTTGCAGATCCAGCCGGACAACCCGGCCCTGTGGAGCAACCGGGGCAATGCCCGTGTCAGCCAGCACCAACTGCAGGCAGCTCTGGAGGATTACGCTGAGGCCATTCGTTTGGCCCCTGAGGCGCCGGATCCCTATCTCAACCGAGGGGCTGCTTTGGAGGGGTTGGGGCGGTGGCAGGAGGCGATTGCAGACTACGAACGAGTGTTGCAGTTGGATCCCAACGATGCGGCAGCCTACAACAACCGCGGCAATGCGGAAGCAGGGCTGGGCCAATGGCAACAGGCTTTGGCCGACTACCGCCGCGCTACAGAACTGGCTCCCGACTACGCCTTCGCTCAGGCCAACTATGCTCTGAGCCTCTACCAGGTGGGCGAAACAGAAGCTGCCCTGCGCTTGATGCGGGCTCTGGTGCGCAAGTACCCGAAGTTTCCAGATATGCGGGCTGCTCTCAGTGCCATCCTTTGGGTGCAGGGTCGGCAAGGAGAGGCCGAAAGTCATTGGGTGGCTGTGCAAGGGCTGGATCCCCGCTACGCCGACCTGGAATGGGTGAAAACCGTCCGCCGTTGGCCACCGGCAATGGTGGCAGCTCTGGAGCGTTTCCTTTCTCTCAAGTAGTGAGGCTTACGATTGCGGCGGAGGCACTCTGGGTCTTGACTCTGCGCATTGACGAAACAGTTGCTGGGGATCCCCGCAGCCAGAGTCTCAGGTTACATCCTGGCTGGGGGTATGGAGATTGCTAGATTGGGATCAAGCCGAGGGAGGATTCCGGCAGCAGGCTCAACCCAGAGCCAAGAGAGCGCAAAGGGATCCCGGAGCCTCTCGGTAGACTGTGAAAAAAACTGTGTAAAGGATTGCTTCCTGCGACACCTTTTCGCCTTTTTCTTCGTCTGTTTCAGTCCTATCGCGGCGCGTGGTATCAACGTGAGTGCAATGGCTTGTTTCTCTCGCTCTTCTTCCTTCTTCCCTGATGGGAGAGGGAGGCTGCGAAATCACTGGAGCTGGGCAGGGCTGTTGCTCATGGTTCTGCAGCTTGGGCAACCCGCCGTGGCTCAGACGGAAACCCGAGTTTGGAGCGGAACCGGCCAAATTTTGAGCGGCCAGGGGCAAGGGGCTACGGTGCAATTGGTTTTGGAAACGGGTGGCGGACGCATCTGGAGCCAATCGGGGCCGGCCTTGGATGCACCGTTTTCCGGCGGCCATATTTCGGTAACCAGCGGTGATGGCACCTGGCAAATTCAATCGCAAGGGGATCAGTTGTTGGTCACCTTTTACCGCGGCGAGCAGATCATCCGCTGGCAACTGCGGCCCATGGGCGAGATCCCCAGCTCTTCTCCTTCTGCGCCATCCAGCTCCCTGAGCAGTGACTCCGCCCAGCCCGTAGCGCTGCCCGTCCAAGAGCTGGTGATTCCAATACTGAAGAATTTGCCCGGCAACCCCTGAGGGATCCCTGCCCCGCCGGTTCTCGACCCATGAAACCTGGTGCGTTGGCCGCTGGGGCTATCAAACCTGTGGCCACTGGAATGGGCTGGGATGATTTTGGGGGCGGTGGGCCTGGGGATCCTATCCCATCGGCAGTTAGCCCGCCTGTTGTTTAGCTGAGCAGCGGGACACAGGGCAGGGGCAGTTGAGCCGCTGCCGCCGCATCCAGCAACCACAGCAGCCGTCCTCTGGGGTTTACGCGCTGGCAGGGTAGGTGGGCCTCGGTGGTCAGCGCCTCTTTCACGATGGGGGCTTTGTTCGCTCCGGTTACCAGGAACACCACCTGGGCTGCTTGGTTCAGAACAGGATAGGTCAAGGTTAGACGCGGCTCCTGCCCTTTTTGCCCCACCGTCACCCAGCGGTGCTGCACCTGCAGAGCGGCTGTGTCGGGAAACAAGGAAGCTGTGTGGCCATCTTCCCCCACTCCCAGCCATACCAGGTCGAGAGAAGGGCACTCTGTACCGAAAATCTGCCGCAGGGTCGCCTCGTATTCGGCAGCATCGCGAAGGGGATCCCCCGCTTGGGTGGGCATAGGGAAAACTTGAGCCGCCGGGATCCCGATCTGCTGCAGCAGGGTTTCTCGTACCATGCGGTAGTTGCTTTCAGGGTGATCCGGGGGAACATAGCGCTCATCCCCCCAGAACAGCCAGGTTTGTTGCCAAGGGATCCCTGGGGTTTGGGCCAGGGCAGCATACAGCTTCTTGGGGGTGCTTCCCCCGGCCAAGACCACCGTAAAGCGTCCCCGCTCGCGAATGGCAGCGGCTGACCGAGCTTGCCAAATCTCGATGGCCCGTTGGATTAAGACGGGGCCCTCCGGAAAGATCTCCAACTGGAATCCCTGCATACACCGAAGCCCTACTGCCGACCTATGCTGGGTCAGCCGACCTGCACCAACACTTTACCGAAGGGATCCCCTAAGCGGGGCAAACACTAGGAAGCCACCGCCAGCTCTTTGGCTTCTGCCCGAATTTGCTCGTAGAGGGCGCGCAGCTTCAGGCCCACGATGATCTGAATCAGACCAGAGCCATTGCGGGATCCTGGGTATTCCGGGTGCTTGCGCAACAGTTCCGTCAGCTCGCCATAGTAGCGGGTGGACAAGTTGCTCAGGTGGTTCTCGATGTAGATGACCTCTTCCAGCTTGTCGAAGGTGCCGTCGATCTCCAAAATCGAGACTGGGTGATCGAAGTAGGTGGAAGGGCCATAGTGGAGGCGGATCCCTGGATAGGAACAAGTCAGCTTTTTGCCGCAGGGGATCCAATCAATGGTGGAGCCTTCGTCAAAGAGATAAACATGGTCGAAGTACTTCACCCCTTCCCGCTGGATCAGCCGCACCCGCAGTACTTTGTGCTCTGGATCCAGCTCCGGCAACAACTGGGTAGGCAAAACCTCAATGACGGCATCGGCGTACTGCTTCTGCACATCGACATAGGCTTCAAAGTCCGGGCGGCGAGCCTCGATTGAGCGCAACACATCTTCGTAGGTGTGGCCCCGCTCGGCCATGTCCCGCTTCACCTTCCAAGCAATCTTGATCTCCGGCGCCAGATCCAAGTACACCTTAAAGTCCAGCAGCTGGCGCACCCGCTCGTCATACATGGGATGCAGCCCCTCTAGGACGATGATGCGGTTGGGCTCCACCAGCTCCGGCGGGTCAATCAGCCCCGTCTCGTGGTTGTAGATGGGCTTCATCACGCTTTGGCCGTTCTTGAGCGCCTTGGCCTGCTCGTACATCAGGTCGAAGTTGTTGGCGCGGGGATCCAGCGCCGTGATGCCCTTCTCTTTGCGCTGGTAGCGATCCAAGGAGTGATAGTCATCCAGACAGATGGTGGTAATCAGATCCCGGCCAAATAGATCCCCCAGCCGGCGTAAAAAGGTGGACTTGCCACAGCCAGAATCTCCGGCGACACCAATCATCACAACACGATCAGGACTGCTTGCCATGGGAACTCCTTGGGGACGGGCAGGGCAAAACTGAGAAAAAGGCTCTAGAAAGTTACCAACTGTTACGGTCTTGCATGATACCAAATAAAGCCGTTACATCACAAGCCGCTGGCAGGCCAGAGCTGTGGGCACCACAAGCAACAATTTAACAAAAAATCCATATTTTTGGCCGATGAGCTTGGCCGGGATTATTTTTCCGGGGTTGCCGCTCTCAGGACGGCCTGGGGGGCTGGCGAAGGTCGTCTGCTTCTCCTCTGACAAGTTCCATTTGAGCAGCCGGGCTGCTGTGGTGTTTGCTATTTTGCTATATGTAAACTCATTTCCTCCCAGTGCCAGGAGCAGATCGCAGGTATGGTTGCCAGCGCAGAAAAGCGAGAGGTTGTCGTCAATCTGTATCGTCCCAACGCCCCCTTGATCGGCCACTGCGTGGAGACCTACTCCATTGTCGGCGAAGGGGCACCCGGACTGACCAAGCACATTGTGCTCAGCTTGCCGGATCCCAACTACCGCTACCTAGAAGGGCAAAGCGTTGGCATTATCCCTCCTGGCGAAGATGCCAAGGGCAAGCCCCACAAGCCCCGCCTCTACTCGATTGCTTCCACCCGCTTTGGCGATGATGGCGAGGGGCGCACCGTCTCTTTGAGCGTGAAGCGGGCCGAATATGTCGATAGAGAGACAGGCCAGCCGGGGGTGGGGGTCTGCTCCGGCTTCCTCACCGATTTGAAGGCAGGCGACGAGGTGATGATCACGGGGCCATCGGGGAAAACCTTCCTACTGCCCGAAGATGAGAATGCCAACCTGATCTTGATCGCCACCGGCACCGGCATTGCTCCTTTTCGCGCTTTCATCAAGCACCTGTTTGAGGAGGATCCCAACTATCAGGGCAAGATCTGGCTGTTCTTTGGGGTGCCCACCACCTCCACCTTGCTTTACCACGGGGATCTGGAGGCTTGGAAAGCCCAGTACGGGGATCGCTTCCGCGTCGATTACGCCATCAGCCGCGAGCAACAGACCCCCGATGGCAAGAAAATGTACGTGCAAAACCGCATGGCCGAGTACGGCGCCGAGCTGTGGGAGATGCTGCAACAGCCCAACACCTACACCTACATCTGCGGCCTCAAGGGGATGGAGGACGGGATCAACAACGTCATGGGGCCTTTGGCGGAACAAGCCGGTCAGGATTGGAGCAAGTTCCAGAAGGAACTGAAGAAAGCAGACAGGTGGCACGAAGAAACCTACTGATCCCTGCTTGTGATCCCTGCTTGTCGGTTTGTCAGCGCCAATAGGGATCCCGTTCCTTGCTTGAGAGCACTGGCGTGGGGAGTATGTCAAAATGCTTCTATCTCCCAGCGTGAGCGCTTTTTTCCCAGGAGCATCGAACCGTGGACGCGCGCTACAATCCCCAGGCCATTGAGAGCAAGTGGCAGGCCCACTGGCGTGAAATCGGGCTGGATCGCACCCCAGAGCTGAAGGACGGGAGCCGCAAATTTTATGCCCTGTCTATGTTCCCCTACCCCAGCGGCAACCTGCACATGGGGCATGTGCGCAATTACACCATCACCGATGTAATTGCCCGCCACAAACGAATGCAGGGATACGCGGTGTTGCACCCGATGGGCTGGGATGCCTTTGGCCTGCCGGCGGAGAATGCCGCCATCGACCGGGGGATCCCACCGGCCAAGTGGACCTACCAAAACATTGCCCAGATGCGGGATCAGTTGCAGCGGTTGGGCCTGTCCTACGACTGGGAGCGGGAGATCACCACCTGCGCCCCCGACTACTACAAGTGGACGCAGTGGCTCTTCCTGCAATTTTTCAAGGCCGGCCTGGCCTACCAGAAGGAAGCGCCAGTGAACTGGGATCCGGTGGATCAGACGGTGTTGGCCAACGAGCAGGTGGATGCGGAGGGGCGTTCCTGGAGATCCGGCGCCCTGGTGGAAAAGCGCATGCTCAAGCAGTGGTTTTTCAAAATCACCGCCTATGCCGACCAACTGCTGGCGGATCTGGAAAAGCTCTCCGGCTGGCCGGAGCGGGTGCGCACCATGCAGGAGAACTGGATCGGCCAATCGGTGGGGGCTAAGGTGATTTTCAAAACCGAGGCAGGGGACGAGCTGGCAGTGTTCACCACCCGGCCCGATACCCTCTGGGGGGCCACCTTCATGGTGATGTCGCCGGAGCACCCCTTGGTGGACAAGCTCACCACCGCCGAGCAACTGCAGGCCGTCAGAGCCTATCAAGCCCAGGCCGCTGCCCGCAGCGAGATCGAGCGCAGCGCTGAAGACCGGGAAAAGACAGGGGTTTGGACGGGATCCTACGCCATCAACCCCGTTAACCAAGAGCGGATCCCCATCTGGATTGCCGACTATGTGTTGATGGGCTACGGGACGGGGGCCATCATGGCCGTGCCCGCCCACGACCAGCGGGATTTCGAGTTTGCCCGCAAGTTCGGCCTGCCCATCAAGCGGGTGGTGCAGCCGCCGGAGGGTTCCTTATCCTCGACGGATCGCGCCAGCGGGACGGAGTCCTCAGAACTGCAGGCTGCCTGGACGGGGGAAGGGGTGATGATCAACTCTGGCCCCCTAGACGGGATCCCGGTGGGCAAAGGCCCAGGGCAAAGCGTGGAAAGAGCCATCGCCTGGCTGGAAGCCCAGGGGCTGGGGGAAAAGCAGATCAACTACCGCCTGCGGGATTGGCTGATCTCGCGGCAGCGCTACTGGGGTTGTCCCATCCCGGTGATCCATTGTCCCCACTGTGGCATTGTGCCGGTGCCGGAGAAGGATCTGCCGGTGCTCTTGCCGGAGGATGTGGAGCTGACGGGGCGAGGGGGATCCCCGTTGGCCCAGTTGGAGGACTGGGTGAAGGTGAAGTGCCCCACCTGTGGCGCGGAGGCTCGCCGGGAAACCGATACCATGGACACCTTCATCTGCTCGTCGTGGTACTTCCTGCGCTTCAGCGATGCCCGCAACGACCGAGAGATCTTCCGCAAAGACCGGGTGAACGCCTGGCTGCCGGTGGATCAGTATGTGGGCGGCATCGAGCACGCCATCCTGCACCTGCTCTATTCCCGCTTTTTTACCAAGGTGTTGCGGGATCGGGGGCTGCTGGATTTTGACGAGCCGTTCCTGCGTCTGCTCACCCAGGGGATGGTGCAAGGGCGCACTTACTACAACCCCAACAAGTCCGGCAAGGATCGCTGGATCCCGGCAGCTCTGGTGCAGGATCCCAACGACCCGCGGGATCCGGAAACGGGCGAGCCCCTGCAAGTTATCTACGCTACCATGTCCAAGTCCAAGGGCAACGGCGTGGATCCTGAGGAGGTGCTGGCCCACTACGGGGCAGATACGGCCCGCATGTTTATCTTGTTCAAGGCCCCGCCGGAGAAGGATCTGGAGTGGGACGATGCCGACGTGGAAGGGCAATTTCGCTTTCTCAACCGCGTCTGGCGGCAGGTGTACGAGTTTGTCGTTCGCGGTGGCGGGACGAAGTCCTGGCGGGGCAGGGTCTCAGAGCTGTTGCCGGCCAAGGTCGAGGTGGGATCCCTGACCAAGGCGGAAAAAGATCTGCGCCGGGCCATCCACACCGCCATCAAGGAAGTCAGCGAAGATCTGGAAAACGATTATCAATTCAACACTGCCATTGCCGAGCTGATGAAGCTGAGCAATGCTCTGGGGGAGGCCGGGATCCTGGATTCGCCGGTTTATGCAGAGGGGATCCGCACGCTGGTGTTGCTGATGGCGCCTTTTGCCCCCCATATTGCGGAGGAGCTGTGGCAGGCGCTGGGGGGCGCAGACTCGGTGCATCGGCAGTCTTGGCCCAGCTATGACCCGGCAGCGCTGGTGGCCGACACGGTGACCATTGTGATTCAGGTGAACGGCAAATTGCGCGGCTCGTTTGAGGCCCCTGCCGAGGTAACGCCGGAGGAGCAGGAACAGTTGGCCCTTCGGTCAGAAGCAGCGCAGAAATACCTGGAGGGGGCAACACCCAAAAAAGTGGTGGTGGTGCCGAAAAAGCTGGTTAACTTTGTCCTCTAACGGCGGGCCTGGCCAAAATGTTCCGCACTGCTGACACGAACGGGATCGGGGCTTTCACCAAATTTTCGGGCTGGAGGCCCGCACCATAGCCGCAGGCTTGGTGTCGGGAGGAAAGCCCTCCTCCATATAGGTTTGCTGGTCAAAAGTCTGGATAAACTACAATAAGCCCATGAGCCAGACTATATCGGTACGTTGCAAGCTGATAGTCCCACAA